>JAEXXN010000125.1 GCA_023405875.1 Bacillota bacterium
GGCTATTGATGCTGCCAGCAGGCCGGCAAAGGCCTTGAGGAAGCCGGTGGTCATATTGCCTTTCATAGTACTTGAGAAGTGCCTGACAAGTCCCTTTGTACTTCGATCTCCCAAAAGGTCATCCACAATTCCGATGAAGGCCATTGAAAGCACAAGCAGTAAATATCTCAGGTATATACCCGTATTTTCGGGATATAAAAATAAAAGCAGGAGAACAGCTATCAGCAGAATAGGTACAAATACCATGCCACCTATTGCAGGAATCGCTTTTCCCCTGTAGTTTACCGCCCTGCCGGCTGATATATCCATACTGCAGAGCATTTTCATGACGTTTTGCATCAGATATTTTATAATTACCGTCAAAAGTAAAAAAAGAACAATTAATTCCATAGCGTTTCAACTCCGAAGCCTATTATTTCGTTTTTCATATTCTATCAGCCTTAGTATGTCGATGCATTGCTTTCCTCTGTGAACAAAGCCTCTCAGATCTCTGCCGGTTTCCCTGTGACTCATGTTCACCGGCACCTCCAGTAATTCGTAACCTTGCCTGACTCCCTCCAGAGTAATTTTGAATTCCAGTCCAAAGCCTTCAGGCAGCTCGATACTTTTTAAAAAGTCAAGAGGGACAACTCTCTGACCACTGAGCAGCGAATCCAGCCTCCTGGAGGTCAGCCTGTAAAAACCGCTGCCTGACATTCTTTTTACTATTCCAAAGCCGCCCTTTTTTAAAGGAGCCGGCAGCTTGCCGATTACCATCCTTTTCCTGCCCGGTACAATACAAGCAATGAGCTTCTTCACCTCAGAAGCACTCTGACATAAATCAGCGTCCAGAAGAGCTACATAATTGCTTTTCACATGCTCCAGGGCGGTTTTTACGGCATTGCCCTTTCCTTTGTTATGCTCAACCTGCAATAGAATTATATCTTCTATCTGCTTTAGCCTTTGATAAGTCAGATCTGTGGAACCATCATCCACCACTATTATTTCTTTTATTGCATCTATGCCCTTTATACCTTCCAGGGTAAGCAATATTCTATTCTGCTCATTGAACGCCGGTATTACAACACTTACATTCTCGCCCACCTGAGACTCTTCCCTTCCTTTTCGGCAGCTGCTACTATCCCAAGCCCTTTACAATCCACAAGCCTGCTGCCTGTCAGTGTTCTGGTGATAAATGTGCTGGCCATTCCGGACCTTCCCTTGCACAGAAAATCATCCATACTGCTATGTCCTCCTACCAGTACGATCAGCTCCGCCTTTTTGTGGTATGCAAGCATCAATGCGGTATCTTCACTTGTACCTGCCATAGCGATAAATTTGTAAGGTATATTCATCGGCGCAATTCTTTCGAGACAGGGGCAATACCCGTCCTCATAGCTGTGAAGAACAAGCTCTCTGCTCTTGTATATTCCAATATCGGATACACTGTCCATATCGCCCATCAGTATATCCGGGATATAACCGCAATTTATTATCAGGTCTGCTCCGCCGTCAACTCCTATAAAAACAGGATCATACCTTTCTATATAATCCTTCAGCATCAAAAGCTCTTCCAGGGAGCTGCCGTTACGCACGACTACAACCGCATGGCGCCCTTCAAGCTTTGTATCCAGCTTGGGATAACCGGAGAAGCAAACCAATCCCTCAAGCTCCTTTGCTGCATGCTTTATTGTATTGTTAATGAACTTTTTTATTTCAGCTTCTTCGTTCATTTTTGCTTCCGACTGCCTTCTCCTGATATACTCCCAATTGATGATGCTGCACACATCCTTATAAATAAAGCTGCTGAAAATTATGTCGCTGTCCATAATAGTTATGGTGTCATTATCCCTGAAGCAGTCAAAGGGCAGACAGGTATCCACAACTATCATATTATTCCTCAGAAGGACTGCCGCTCCTCCGGGATCGAACCTGCCCGTCATGGTCCTGCCTGTATTGACAACAGCCTTTGTACCGGTACGTGCCAGGGCAATGGCAGCCATCTCGTCGATATCATCATGGTGTATGACTGCAATATCATCCTGGGATAAATAGTTGACCAGATTTTTTGTTCTTTCACCGACTTTTATTCTGCCTTGCAATCGCATTTCCACACCTCCGCTGCTTTTATTATCTTAAAAAAACAAAAAAATAATACAAAAATCGCTTTATGCGATTTTTGCCTATATTATTTTGACTATATCAAGTCTTCAATTTGTGTAAAAATTATTTTAAAGGAGGTTCCTTTTCCTACCTTGCTATCCACCTCAATACGTCCCTTATGCTCCCTCATGATTTCGTAGCTTATTCCCAGGCCGAGTCCTGTTCCCTTCTCCTTTGTGGTGAAAAATGGGATACCAAGCTTTGTAAGCACGTCGCTGCTCATTCCCATTCCGTTATCTGTTATACTGATCACGCCTTCCTTTGAATCGGTATCATAATAAGTTCTGACCACAAGCTCAGGGAGCCCGGCATTTTCCATCGCATGAATGGCATTTTCGATTATATTGAGGATCACCTGTTTTATTTTTGTTTCATCGGCAGTTATTTCCATGGGCCAAGGAGAATAATGGAAGCTGCTCTTTATGTTTTTGGTATAGCATTGGGTCTCGGTGATGAGCTGCATTGATTCAACTATTTTATTGATGGTGGTCCTTGACGCAACCGTCGGCTTGGGCTTCGCGAAATTCAGGAATTCATTGACCACCTCTGTTATATCATTTATTGCCGTATCTATTACCGAAGTATATTTCTTTACCTTATCCTCCTTGCTCTTGGCAGAAATAAGCTGGCTCAGGCCTTTTATTGTAGCCAGCGGATTCTTTATCTCATGGACTATTCCGGCGGCCATCTGCCCTACAAGCGCCAGTTTTGCCTGCTGCTGTATAATATGCTTATGCAGCTTGGTCCCGGTAATGTCTGTACTTATACTTACCGCACCAAGGACTTCATTTTCTGCATTGGTTATAGGAGCCATATAACTCAGCAATTCTATTTTATTTCCCTTAAATGAGCTCATTGTTATCTCCCGGGGATGTTCAAGGGCCCTTTTATCATCAATTACCTCAGCCAAGGATTTATCGGTATAGCCGATAAAACTATGAAACTCGGCAATATCCATACCGGTTATATCCATTCCATCAATTTCAAACACATTCTTAAAGGCTTCATTATAAAAAATGATTTTTTTATTTCTATCAATTATAAGGATGGAATTGGATAATGCATCCAGTATTTTCTGTATTTGCAGGTCGAAAAGCTTGATTTCCTGCTCTTTTTCAAGCCCATTATCTATTCTCTGTGATGTATTGGCCTTTTCCCTCTCTGACTGAGCCTCCTTAAGCTTTTTATAGGGAAACTCTATTGAGCATGCATAAGCAGCTCTGTAAAGGCAGTAATAGCATATCACCCGCAATACGTGAGAATAATTGATTAATAGCCCGCCAGGGTTATCATATCTTAAAAAGCATAGCTGTGAAGGTATTATGAAGAGTACAGCCAATAATATGTACCTGTAAGTTTCTCCATGTTCTCCCCGCAGCCTTTTTTTCAGGTTATACAGGCTCATGAGACAAAGAGCTATTATAAATAAATCATAAAAAAGCTTTACTGAAGTGATTCCTTCATGGGTATACAAGGCGGGCAGGATATCGGGATCATATAATAGGGCAAAGGAGAAGCCAAAAGAAAAAATCAGGATTATTGCAAGCTTCCTCCATTTGTCAGCAATTTCTTCCTTTAGCTTCAAGGATAGGTCTAATATTGTCAATGCTTCCACAAGCATTCCAACAGACCATAATTTAATCGGCAGATCCAGGGAAGCAGGTATTGACTCTTCTATGCTTAACGCTGTGTAAGTATGAAAGGAATAGAAAATAGAAGCTGAGAGCAGCCCGAAGCCCAATTGGCGGAATATTCCCGGAATCCTTCCGTATGAGTGCCACATTATAAAAAAAGTGGAAATACCGATAAATATACAGAGCAATTCCATTATGGTATGTGTGATGTATATATCTTTATTCAATAGTGGTGAAGAAAACAGAGTTATCAGATATGAAGAAATGATAATGATAAAGTATTTTGGAATCTTTTTCACTATGCACAAATTCCTCTGTTCATTATAAAAGTCAAGCTTTGTCATAGCAATTTATCCCCCTCGCTATTAATCAGTCACATATGAAATCAGTGTGAGAGTATTTATTATATTTATAGGTACGATGCAAATTAAATGCCAGCAGAGGAAACTTATAATATATAACAACAAATATAAAAGCTTTTTTCATAAGCTAACAATAAATATAACAAGGCGAAAGACGTCCCCTTCCTCTATAGGTGGAGGGTACCGCTTTCGTTGTCCAACAGGCGGTGAGTATATCTCCCGCCTCGTTGAAACGCTCGGGTAGGTTTTTGCAGGTGTGCAAAACCTTCATTAAAAATCTTGTTATAATCAAAAAAGCACTCTGATGCTGTAGTAGTTATTACCAGCAGGCAGGTGCTTTTAATTTTATTCTTAAAAACTATATATTATAAATCTGCTGCTTCAGCCTTGATGGATATTTTCCGATCAATCAGCTTATTTTCAGTTCTATCCTTAATTTATCTGCAATCATTGCAATAAATTCGCTGTTGGTTGGTTTGCCTTTGACATTGTGAATAGTGTAACCGAAAAGGTTATTGATGACATCGATTCTCCCGCGTCCCCAGGCAACCTCTATTGCATGCCTTATAGCTCTTTCTACCCTGCTGGGAGTAGTGTTGAACTTTCTGGAGATTGACGGATATAATTCCTTGGTAATTGCGCTGAGCAGCTCCATATTATTGACCACCATCGTAATAGCTTCTCTTAAATATACATAGCCCTTTATATGGGCAGGTACGCCTATCTCATGTATAATATTCGTAATTGCCGATTCCAGTTCTCTTGGAGTAGTTGCTGCAGGAGTTACTATACTTGAGGGTAATATGTAATTTTTTCTGTCGGTTTCGTTATTGACCATTCCGAAGCATTCTCTGATCCTCTTTGCAAATATCTCCATATCAAAAGGCTTGACCACATAATATTCTGCTCCCAAGGTAAGCGCTTTTTGTGTGATCTTGTCCTGTCCCACAGCAGAAAGTACGATTACCTTAGGCCTTTTTTCCAGGTGCATTGTATTAAGCCTTTCCAAAACTCCGAGACCATCAAGATGAGGCATTATTATATCTAATATTACAACATCCGGAAAGGTGCTTTCTATTAAATCTACAACCTCAAGACCATCCTTAGCTACTCCTACTACGTCAAAATCAGCTTGTGTATTCAGGTATTCATTTAGTATGATGCAGAAGTCTTTGTTATCGTCGCCAATCAGGATCTTTATTTTTTGTAAGTTCATCGGTATTCCTCCCATATTTTGTTATTCTCTAATCTTGATATTCGACAAAGTAGCTCTGTTTCCTGCTATTATCTACTTGATAATCGTTAAACATTTTCGAACAAATTAGTACAGGAGTACCTATCGTTCTACTACAAAATTCGACAAATCTGGGCTAAGTTATTTGCTTAAAAGTAAAAAAGGCTTCTATTGGAGCCTTTTTTAACTCGTTCAGATCAAATAGTATGTTAAGGAAGTTTATACTTTTCTACGCATTATAAAAAGGCTGTGCAAGCACAGCCAGATTATTATTTATTGTTACTCTCCGGAAGCTCGCTTTTGCTGACCTTCATAATCAATATCAGCCTCTTTGAGCATCCATTCTATAGAAATGCCAAAGCCTCTTGTCGGGTCGTTTATCAATACATGGGTTACAGATCCTATGAGTTTACCGTCCTGTATAATCGGACTTCCTGACATACCCTGAACAATTCCGCCGGTTTTTTCTATTAGCTCCTTATCAGTTATCTTTATTATCATGCTCTTGGATTCTGAATTACTCTGCCTTACTACTTTTTGTATTTCTATATCGAACTCTTCAACCTTATTGCCTTCTATAGTAGTCAGGATTTTTGCAGGTCCTTCCTTTATCTGACTGTTAAGGCCAACGGAAATTGCTTTGCTTCTGTTTGAGCTTTGTTTTCTATTAAGCTTTCCATATATTCCGAAGCTGGTATTTTTCTCTATAACTCCATAGGAATCATTGTTATCGTAAAATATACCGACAAGCTCTCCTGGCACAGTTTTTTTCGCCTTTTGTATAGATGCAATTTTTGATTTCATTATGCTTCCGCTGTTTATATCCACCAGCACGCCTGAGTCTATATCTGTTATTCCATGACCTAATGCACCGAATACCCTGCTTTCAGGATCGTAAAAGGTCATGGTTCCGACTCCGGCTATATTGTCCCTTACCCATAAACCTATCCTGTATTTGCTGTCTTCTTCGCCAGCTTCCTTTTCACACTTTACAGGTTTTACTGTTAATTCATGCCTGGTTCCTTCTCTGTCCACCATTACCTTTATTTTTTCATTTTTATTCTGCCTGTTATTCAAGTAATCAACAACATCCTTTTCCTTTTCCACTCGCCTTCCATCGATGTCCATGATTTTATCTCCTACTTCAAAACCCGCATCTGCGGCCGGACTGCATTTTCTCCCTTTTGTGTCTGTTATACTTGAAAGTCCTACAATCAGTACTCCCTTTGATTCAATTTTTACCCCGATAGCTTCACCTGAAGGCACTACCTTTATGTCCGGCATGATATTCAGGGTAACTTCTTTTATAGGAAGTACTCCCAGAAGCATAAGGTTCGCTTTTGCCTTTATTCTGTCTCCGTTCCCGGATAGCAGAAAGGATGACATAATTGTGTTTTTGTTCAGGTTGATGCAATTCTTGTAATCATCAATAAGTGTAAGTCTGAAAATACTACTTTCGGGGAGATCTCTGTTTTGCCCCTGTATAACATTGATTTCATCAGGGAAACTATAGATAGTGAATAAAGCGTTTGTCAGGCAGAGCACTATTATTATAAGAGTGGTGTACAAAATAACGGTCTTGCTTTTTTTTCTATGCAATAGCATCACTCTCCTGCTTCCCCAGAAGAGTCCGCCTTCAATTCAAAAATATCTCTTATTTAAGTTAACCCTTTTAAAGTCCTATTATTATTTATAAT
>JAEXXN010000126.1 GCA_023405875.1 Bacillota bacterium
GTATCATACTTCATCAGGGAAGAATAGCCGAGATGAAAACCGGAGAAGGAAAAACCCTCGTGGCAACACTTCCGTTGTATCTTAACGCTTTGACCGGCAAGGGTACGCACCTGGTCACAGTGAATGATTATCTGGCAAGCTATCAGAGCGAATGGATGGGAAGGCTTTATAACTTTCTGGGGCTGTCAGTAGGACTTATAATACACGGAATAGAAGCGGAAGACAGGCAGAAAGCCTACGCTGCCGATATAACCTATGGAACAAACAATGAATTCGGTTTTGACTATCTGAGGGACAACATGGTCATATACAAGGACCAGATGGTTCAGAGAGAATTGAATTATGCCATAGTGGACGAGGTTGACAGTATATTGATAGATGAAGCCAGGACTCCGCTTATAATCTCAGGAGTGGGAGAAAAGTCCACACAGCTTTATTTTGTAGCAGATACCTTTGTCAGAGGACTCAAGAATGAAGCAGATTTTACCATAGATGAGAAAGCTCATACCATAGTTCTCACAGAAGAAGGGGTAGGAAAGGCAGAAAGATTTTTTAACCTTGATAACCTTGCCGATGCAAACAATATGGAAATACAGCATCATATAAATCAGGCCCTTAAGGCCAGAAACCTTATGAGCCGTGATATTGACTATGTGGTGAAGGAAGGGCAGATAATAATTGTCGATGAATTTACCGGCAGGTTGATGTTCGGAAGAAGATACAGCGACGGACTGCATCAGGCTATTGAAGCAAAAGAAGGAGTAAAGGTCGAGAGAGAGTCGCAGACCCTTGCAACCATAACCTTCCAGAACTATTTCAGGATGTACGGCAAGCTTGCAGGTATGACAGGTACGGCAAAGACTGAAGAAAAAGAGTTCAGGGATATTTATAATCTTGATGTCGTTGAAATACCCACTAATAAACCAATGATCAGGATAGACCATCCTGATGCGGTATATAAGAACAAAAAAGGCAAGTTCAACGCTGTTGCCGAAGAGATAGTCAGGCTTCATGCAGCAGGCCAGCCGGTGCTTGTAGGTACCATATCCGTTGAAACCTCGGAAATGCTCAGTGATATGCTGAAAAGAAGAGGAGTGCCTCATGAGGTGCTGAACGCCAAGTATCATGATAAAGAAGCTGAAATAGTGGCATGTGCAGGACAGCGGGGGACGGTCACCATCTCAACCAACATGGCCGGAAGAGGAACGGATATAGTTCTGGGCGAGGGCGTAAAGGAACTTGGCGGTCTCCATATACTGGGGACAGAAAGGCATGAATCCAGACGTATAGACAATCAGCTGAGAGGTCGTGCAGGCAGGCAAGGAGACCCGGGCTCCAGCAGGTTCTTCATATCCCTGGAGGACGACTTGATGAGACTTTTTGGTTCTGAAAAGATCATGAAGGTTGTTGAAACTCTTGGAATGGAAGAGGATATGACAATAGAGCATTCAATGCTCTCAAAATCCATAGAGGGTGCCCAGAAAAAGGTTGAAGGAAGAAACTTTGACATCAGAAAGCACGTACTGCAATATGACAATGTAATGAACAAGCAGAGAGAGGTCATATACGGACAGAGGCGCCAGGTATTGCTTGGTGAGGACATCAGGGACAATATCATGGAGATGATAAAGGAAATAATAAACGATGCAGTTGCAAACCACACGGTAGGAAGTGAGTTTGCTGAGGAATGGGATCTGAAAGGCTTGCTGGAGTATCTGTATCCAATGTTCCTCCCCAGGAACGCTTTCAGTATGGAGGAGCTGCTTAAGTTCACAAGGGATGAGCTTAAAGAAGCTTTGATCCAAAAGGCCGTTGAGATATATGAGATAAAGGAAGCACCCATTGAGCCCGAAGTAATGCGTGAGCTGGAAAGAGTAGCACTGCTCAGGTCTGTTGATACAAAGTGGATCGATCATATTGATGCTATGGATCAGCTGAGAGAGGGTATATCCTTAAGGGCTTACGGACAGCAGGATCCTGTTCAGGCATATACTGTAGAAGGCTATGATATGTTCAATGAGCTTGTAAGGAATATCAAAGAGGATACAGTAAGATTCATATATAATATAAATACTTCAAATCTTCCCAAGAGGGAGAAGGTTGCGGAGCCGGTAGCCACCAACCATGAGGAGGGTGTGAGAAAGCCTGTTGTGAAGGAAGAAAAGATAGGCAGGAATGATCCCTGCCCATGCGGAAGCGGCAAGAAATACAAAAAATGCTGCGGTGCAGATTCGTAGGGAACAGCCCCATATCGTTCCACAAAAATACAAGGTTCTGTAGGGGCGATTCATGAATCGCCCCTACATATTGTTAAAAATACAAGGAGGTCACGCCATGATAGAACTGGAACAGTACAAATACGGCCTGTCAGAGATAAAAGAGGCAATAGCAGAGATTGAGGTGTCACTTTGACCTGACGACTCTGAAGGAACAAATATATGAGCTGGAGCAGGAGATGCACCAGGAACGCTTCTGGGATGATGCCGACAAAGCAGGCAAGGTCCTTAAGGAAATAAAATTTCTTAATAATAAAATCGGTAAAATAGACAGCTTAAAAACGTCATATGAGGATATTGAGGTTCTTATAGAACTGGGAATGGAGGCTCAGGATGAGTCAGTCATTCCTGAAGTAGAGACCTCCTTCACGGTTTTGAAGGAGGATGTTGAGAAGCTCAGGATAGAAACCTTACTAAAAGGACAGTACGACAAGAACAATGCAATATTTACAATACACTCGGGAGCAGGGGGCCTGGAAGCCCAGGATTGGGCGGAAATGCTTCTCAGGATGTACACCAGATGGGCTGAGAAGAAGGGATATTCGGTATCTGTTATTGATATGCTGAAGGATTATGAAGCGGGTATAAAAAGTGCCACTCTGCTTGTGGAGGGTGAAAATGCCTATGGATACCTGAAAGCTGAAAAAGGAGTGCACAGGCTTGTGAGAATTTCTCCCTTTGATGCAGCGGGCAAGCGTCATACATCCTTTGCTTCAGTGGATGTGATGCCGGAGCTTGATGATGATATTAAGGTGGATATAAACGAAGAGGACCTGAAAATTGATACCTACAGGTCAGGTGGTGCAGGAGGACAGCATGTCAACAAAACCGACTCTGCTGTGAGGATAACCCATATACCCACAGGAATAATAGTCCAGTGCCAGAATGAACGGTCTCAGCACAGCAACAAGGAAATGGCGATGAAAATGCTGACGGCAAAGCTTCTGGAGCTGATGGAGCAGGAGCATAAGGATAAAATTGACGATATAAAGGGCGAATACAGGGAAATAGCATGGGGGAGCCAGATACGGTCCTATGTATTCCATCCGTACAACATGGTCAAGGACCACAGGACCGGCGAAGAGACAGGCAATGTAGGTGCAGTAATGGATGGAGAGCTGGATAATTTCATAAATGCATATCTGAAACAGTAGAATATGGTGTCAGGCACTTAAGCTTTAAGTTATTGGAACAATAATTTAAAGCTTAAGTGCCTGACACTTTTGTTCATTCCATGCCTATGATCTCCACCTTTTTGCAGCCCTTACAGGCCAGCATCAGCTCCATCAGCTCCTCAGGGTTTATGTCCATGGTTTTTGTGTCGATGGAGGCTGTCAGAGAAGCGGAATCCATGACGGGGATATTCTGATTTATAGTTATTATATTTCCTTTCACAGAGGCAATTCTATTGATGATATCCGAAAGAACTCCCGGTGTATGCTTCAATATCATGAAAAGTGTAACGATACGCCCTCTTTCCTGTGCAGTATAATCAAATACGCTGTCCTTATATTTATAGAAAGCGCTTCGGCTTATTCCTACCTGCTTGCAGGATTCCTGTATAGTTGCAGCATCTCCTGTCCTCAGCAGAAGCTTTGCCGCTATGACCTTCTCATATACCTTAGGAAGTATGACAGAATCAACAATGTACATTTTTGTGTCAACCATGATATATTACCTCGCTTTCTGTGCGCTATCGGCGTACAAAAGTATCTAATAGATATACTAACATATATATAGGCTATGGGCAATGGGCCAGGGTATTCCTATGGGGCCTCATACTTTGTGCCTATTGCAAAATATGTTCATAAAAGGTTAATATTATTAATGGGAATAAATACGGTAGGGGCGATTCATGAATCGCCCGCAAATTTCGCTGAATATGACATAGTTGAAAGGAAGAATGAGTATGGATATAATAGCAAAGCTGGCAAAGGAGCTGTCGGTTAAGCCCTGGCAGATTGAAAACACAGTAAAGCTTATAGATGATGGAAACACAATACCTTTTATTGCACGATACAGGAAAGAGCTTACAGGAGAGCTTTCAGACACAGTGCTGAGAGACCTTAATGAAAGGCTTACATATTTAAGAAACCTGGAAAACAGGAAGGCAGAAGTAATAAGGCTTATTGATGAGCAAGGGAAGCTCACGGAGGAGCTCAGAGCTTCAATTGAAAAGGCTGAAGTATTGCAGGAGGTTGAAGACCTTTACCGTCCTTACAAGCAAAAGAAGAGGACAAGAGCGACCATAGCCAGGGAAAAAGGGCTGGAGCCCTTGGCCGATATCATATGGAAACAGGAAAGCCAGCAGCAGTCACTGGAAGAGATCGCAGCCGGCTATATAAATCCTGAATTAGGAGTAGAAACTGCACAGGAGGCTATAAACGGCGCTTCAGATATACTTGCGGAGCTGATTTCGGATAATGCGGAATTCAGGAAGGAAATAAGGGAGCTTACCTTCCGTAATAGTACCGTTGCAGTAAAAGGCACAAAGGAAGAAAAGTCGGAATACCAGATGTATTATGATTTCAGTGAGCCTGTTTTCAAAATTGCTCCTCACAGGATACTTGCCATAAACAGAGGAGAAAAGGAGGAGTTCCTTGCAGTAAAGGTTGAGGCTCCCATAGACAGGATACATACCTATCTGTACGGGAAAACGGTTGTAGAGAATTCACCCTACAAGGGCTTGCTGGATTTAATAATAAAGGACTCATACAACAGGCTTATAGCGCCCTCCATAGAGAGGGAGATAAGAAACGAGCTTACCGATAAGGCGGAGGAACAGGCAATAAAGGTCTTTGCCGCCAATCTCGGGAATCTGCTTTTGCAGGCGCCGATAAAGGGCAAGACTGTAATGGGCTTCGATCCTGCTTTCAGAACAGGCTGCAAGATCGCTGTGGTGGACGACACCGGAAAGCTGCTGGAGACAGCCACAGTATATCTTACGCTGTCGGAGAAGCAGCTGGAAGAAGGCAAAAGAGTATTGAAAAACCTGATAAAAAAACATAACGTTGAGGTTATATCCCTTGGCAATGGAACGGCATCAAGGGAATCTGAAAAGATATGTGCGGATATAATAAGGGAAATGGACCTGCCGCTTCATTATGTAATTGTCAATGAAGCGGGAGCATCGGTATATTCAGCATCAGAGCTGGCCGCACAGGAATATCCCGATATCAACGTATCACTCCGCGGAGCTATCTCAATAGCCAGAAGGCTCCAGGACCCCCTTGCGGAATTGGTCAAGATAGATCCCAAGTCTATCGGAGTTGGCCAGTATCAGCATGATGTTACCCAGAAGAAGCTTTCAGAATCTCTGGGCGGTGTCGTGGAATACTGTGTAAATAGCGTAGGCGTTGACCTGAATACTGCATCTCCCTCGCTTTTGCAGCACATATCCGGAGTGAATTCGGGCATAGCCAAGAATATAGTCGCCTACAGGGAGGAAAACGGAAAGTTCAGGAAGAGAAGAGAGCTGCTTAAAGTGAAAAAGCTTGGAGAGAAAGCTTTTGAACAGGCCGCGGGCTTCTTGCGGATACCGGAAAGCGATAATATATTGGATAATACCTCGGTACATCCCGAATCCTATGAGGTGGCGGAAAAGCTGCTGAAAAAAGCAGGCTATTCAATTAAAGAACTGAAAAAAGCGGATATGGGCAAGGTGGTAAGCCAGCTTATGAGTATGGATATAAATGCACTGGCAGCTGAGCTGGAAGTAGGAGTTCCGACACTAAGGGACATATTGAACGAGCTGCAGAAGCCGGGAAGGGACCCCAGGGACGAAATGCCCAAGCCGGTCCTGATGTCGGATGTACTGGATATCAAGGATTTAAGGCCGGAAATGATACTTACCGGAACAGTGAGAAATGTTATTGACTTTGGTGCCTTTGTAGATATCGGGGTGCACCAGGACGGACTTGTGCATATATCCGAGCTGGCCGACAGATTTGTAAAAAGGCCTCTGGATGTTGTTCAGGTAGGCGATATAGTCAAGGTAAAGGTCCTGGCTGTGGACCTGGACAGGAATAGAATAAGCCTGAGCATGAAGGGCTTGAATTAATCTGTCGTACTAGCTGATAACGAGTGTAAAGTTCCAAGGCTAAGAGCTTGTAAGCTTGAATAGGGCTGCGTCAAACTCGCATTCAGTATTTGTCATTACTATTATGACTTCAGTTATTATGAGGTTTTCTGATTCAGCAGCTTACCGGCTCGAACAGTGACGCAGCTTTTCCTATACTTCACTAACAAACTCTAAGCCTCTTCACAAAACACTCTTTTATCAGCTAGCACAACAGATTAAATTAATAATAAAGGTGGGGTTAGCATATGATACTTATAAAAAACGGTAAGCTATACAC
>JAEXXN010000133.1 GCA_023405875.1 Bacillota bacterium
CCTTCAGGGTACCCAGGGAAAATCCGATCAGCAGCTTATCATCCTGCTGTGCAAAGGTTTTTTTGTTTAAATAGCCCTCAATATCGATTATTTCCAGCTTCTGCATAACAAAATAAAATAGCAGCAACAGGATCAAAGCCAGAAATATCAATATGGCCTTCCGCAGCTTATCGTTCCGCATCAATATCCATCACCCCGCCTGACTGTTGATTCTCACGGAATTCCGTGGGTGTCATACCGGTAACCTTTTTGAAGATCTTGCAGTAATAGTTGGGATCACTGTAGCCTATTTTGTAACATATCTCCTTTATGCTGTCATTGGTTTCACGCAGCAGCTCCCTGGATTTATCCACCCGGAGCTCTGTAAGGTATTCAACAAAGCTTTTCCCCATTGAGTCCTTGAAAAACTTGCTGAAATAATGATAGCTCAGATTTGTTTCCTTGGCTGCATCATCCATACTGATGTCTCTATGGAAATTCTCCATTATATATTTTTTCACTTTCATACTGAGGCTGTTTATTTCCGATTCCCTCATGTCCCTCATATCCGATATTATCTGCTTAAGGTGATTTGAACAGACTACCTTCAGCTCCCGCAGCTCCTGGAGTTTAAGTACGCTGTTCAGGAAGCCCCCTCCCATCAAGCTTTCATCCTCAGAATAATAAGGCACCGACCTTTTTATCCGGAAGAAAAGCTCCAGCAGCCTTGACTTGATCCTGTCGATGTCCTCCTTGTAATTCATTGTAAGCCAGAGGAAAATACTCTCAAAAGCATCCTCCGCTCCATCCGCATCAACGGTCAGCAGCCTTCGGATCAGCTCCTTCTCATGGCCCTCAGGGTACATATCGGTATTGCCGCTGGTTGTCATGATATCTTCAAAATGTACTGTCATATCCTCGCTTTTTATTGAGGCCGACATGTTTGCTTCATTTATGGACTTGGAGAAATTGTCTATGGCATAGCATCTTCCGATGCCTATCCTATACCTTATATCTACATTCCTGTTTATCTTCTCAACCAACCTTTCCGCTATTTCAATGGAGTTGTTCCTTACTCCATAGGTATCCAGCCTTTCGTCCACGGGTATATAGGCATATACCTTATCCAGCAGCGGAGGACCTACAAGGCATTTGCACAGATTCTTAAGCTCATGGCTGAATATATCGTAAAACTTCTGCCTTTTAAGGCTGTTTCCCATAGCTTCACGGTTGTCATCGGCCTCTACTATGGCCATCATTACATAACCGTAGCTGATCCTCATGCCGAAGACCTCTTCATAAAATTCTATGTCTTTTACGGCATTGCCGTCAAACAGCTGGGAATATATGAACTGACCCTCCAGATGCGGAATTACCTTGTTCATTTTCTCCTTAAGCTGCATTTCCCTTTGCACAGCCTCTCTTTTGGAAGCGATTTCAGTATGGATGTCCTCCAGGATCTCTACAACCTTACCTCTGTTTATGGGCTTCAGCAGGTAATTGTGTACACCCAGGTCGATTGCCTCCTTTGCATAGCTGAAATATTCAAAGGCTGTGATAATGACGAATACGACATCCTTTGCCGCTTCCCTTATCTGCTTTATTGCTTCAATACCATCTATACCCGGCATATGGATATCCATAAAAACAATATCAGGCTTAAGCTCTATGGCCTTTTCTATGGCTTCACGCCCTGACTTTGCAGTTGCTATCACCTCAACATCCTGCACAAATCTCTCCACAATATATTTCAACGAGTCTATAACAAGATACTCATCATCTGCAATCAACAGCTTCATCATCTGGCAACACGTCCTCTTTGTAAGGTATTTTCAGGGTAACTATGGTCCCCTGCCCGGGCTTGCTCTGTATTTCTATAACATCCCCCACCTCCGGTTTGTTATAGTACAGCTGCATTCTCTCAATAACATTTGATATCCCTATCCCGGTAACATGCTTCCTCTGGATATCCTCTCCGCTTCTGCTGGACAGCAGCGCCGCTACCTGCTCTTCAGTCATTCCCTCCCCGTTATCCTCAACCTCGATCAGTATGCTTTCCTCCCTAAGCCTTACGGAAAGCAGTATCTCCCCATCCCGTTCAAGGTTCTGGAGCCCATGGATAAAAGCATTTTCTATAATAGGCTGTATAATGGTGCAGGGTATCTTTACGTTCCGCACCGCCTCATCAACCTCGGTGTGAAATTCTATCCGGCTCCCGAACCTTGTCTTGAGTATGAACATATAATTCTTCGCATATTTGATTTCATCAGCCAGGGTCGCAGGTTCATCAAGCTTTCGCAGATTATACCTGAAAAGCTCTGCAATGTTTTCTATGAATTCCGAAGTCCTGTCGGCACCTTCCATCATGGAAAGCTGGGACGCGGCATTAAGGGTATTGAAAAGAAAATGCGGATTTATCTGGGATTGCAGTGATTTCAGCTCCGCATCCTTCAGCAGGCTCTTCATCCTTAAATTCTGCATCTCCTGTTCCTTAAGGAGCTTCTCAACCTCTGCCTGGCGTTTAAGCTCATCAATATAGCTTTTTATACTTGCTATCATCTTGCTGAAAGCGGCAGCCAGCACATTGACCTCATCCTCAGCCTTTATCTCAGGCAGGCTGACGTCAAAATCTCCTGCCGATACTCTTTCTGCAGAATGAGAAAGCTCGATTATCGGCTTGGTAAGCCGGTAGGTGAATACTATTGCCAGAGACACGCTCAGGATCAATGAGCCGAATATGATGAACAGGTTGGCATAGCTCAGAAAATTCATATTGTTGGTGATGGCCGTATACTTTTCCGAGCCTTGCTGCAGCTTGTCCCCCAAAAGTATGTTTATATAGAATTTGATATTTTCACTTATCTGATTTGATCTTGTAAAATGAGAGATGTATTCGCTGCTTATCCTGCCCCTCTTGGCTTTTACCGCATTATCAGCCTCTATCAGCAGATTGTCGATCATAAAGCCTATATCCTTGAGCATAAGGTAGTCATTGTCATACAGCGCTTCCCTGGGTATATTCAACGACTGCTCCTGAAGGCCGTTGTATACATTGTAATAGTTCAGAAGGTTCTCAGAGGATTTGGTGGTCAGGTATTTTTCCAGCTCTGTCATCAGAAGGTTGACGTTGCTGTTCAGGCTGTTCAGGTATACATAGTCGGTGATCACCGTATTCATTTTTATCAGTATGACCTTGGCATTATAATATGAGAACAGGCTTGTGACTCCAAGCAGTAATGTCATTATCAGATAGTAACTGATAAGCTTTTTTCTGATGCCCGTAAATGTGAACATTTCTCTATTCATGTCATCACCAGCTATTCCTTCATCGTATCGGATTTTTTCATATATTCGTCGATATTATCCTTTGTTATCACCTTGACCCCGGTATCTATAAAGGTAGAAACATTATTTTTTTCCTTTATGTCTATAAGGGCATTTATGCTCTCATAGCCCATTTTATAAGGATCACTCATAACAGTTCCGTATATTATATCCTTGCTTATATACCTGAGTATATCTTCTGTATCTCCATATCCAACGATCGCTATGCTGCCTACCTTGTTCCTGTCTACTACAAGCTGGGCTGAGCCTATTGTATCCACCGAGCTTGTCGTGAATATTGCGTTGATATTGTCCGGTCCTGATATTATCTGCTGTGTGATTTCCTCAGCACTCAGTATTCCCATCTTCGAAGTATAGGTACTCACTACCTTCATCTCGGGAAAGTCCTTGAGGGTGCTCAGAAAACCGTTCATCTTCAGGTTCTGGCTGGTTGAATCAAGCTCCAGGT
>JAEXXN010000186.1 GCA_023405875.1 Bacillota bacterium
ATGATGGCTGCCAGATACGGGGCTGCCAGAGGAATTTTCTCCAACGAATCAGGCATGGGCTCTGCTCCTATAGTAGCTGCAGCAGCTCAGACCAGAAACTCGGTAAGACAGGGTCTTGTTTCTATGACCGGTACCTTCTGGGATACAGTTGTAGGATGCGCTTTGACAGGACTCGCTTTACTCACAACCATTATGAAGTTCCCCGAAGGCTTTGAAGGCTTAAACGGCGCTGCAATGACCAGTAAGGCTTTTGAAGCGTTCCCGGTTCTTGGACCGATAGTTTTGACAGTGGGTATGCTGACCTTTGCATTTGCAACTATTCTCGGCTGGTCATATTACGGCGAGAGAGCTGCAGAATACCTGTTCGGCAAAGGCGCAATCAAATTTTACAGAGTTGCTTGGGTTGTAGCATGCATGCTCGGCTCTATAGCATCCCTGGCTTTTGTATGGGACCTTTCAGACACTATGAATGCTTTAATGGCTCTGCCAAACTTAGTTGCTCTCTTCTTGCTGAGAAAGGTAATAATAAAGGATACCGAGGATTACTTGTGGAGTGACAATCTGGATATGAGTACTCCTATAGAGAAATAACGGACTCTGGAGTCTAAGGAATCAAAGAAGGATTGTTCAAACAAATACAATCAATCAGGGCTGCTGCACAGCAAACAGAAAAGTTTGTAGTGCAGCAGCCTTTTAGTATTTAGGAAGAATTGTTCCAAAACATAAATGAAATAGTATTTCAATGTAATAAATATATATTGAAATACTATTTCATTTATTATATAATAATAATATACATTTATTGTATCAATATAATAAATTTTACAGTGGAGTGATAAGAATGAAAATTGATCTGGATAAGCTGGTAACCGAAAGCAGGAATGAAAACACAGTTAATATTGATAGTGTATCTACCCTTGATATGTTGAGGATGATAAACAACGAGGACAAGACTGTGGCTTTTGCAGTCGAGAAGGAGCTGGACAGTATAGCAGAAGCCGTAGAGGTCATTCACGAGAGAATGTCAAGGGGAGGCAGGCTGATATACATTGGCGCCGGTACCAGCGGAAGACTTGGTATTGTAGATGCATCCGAGTGTCCTCCCACCTTTGGAACAGACCCTGAGCTGGTTCAGGGAATAATAGCCGGCGGAAGGGACGCCGTATTCAGATCTGTTGAAGGAGCAGAGGATTCCAAGACAGATGGGGTAATTGATGTAAAGGCTGCCGGGCTGTGTGAGAAGGACGTGCTGGTAGGACTTGCGGCCAGCGGAAGGACACCCTATGTAATCGGTGCACTGGAATATGCCAAGGAAATAAATGCAGCAACTGTTGCAGTTACCTGCAATCCTGACTCGGAAATGGCCAAGGTGGCGGCAATACGGATTTCACCGGTAGTGGGTCCCGAGGCGCTGACAGGCTCTACCAGGATGAAGGCCGGTACTGCCCAGAAGCTGGTGCTGAACATGCTTACCACCGGAGTGATGATAAAGCTGGGTAAAGCTTATGAAAATCTCATGGTGGATGTCAAGGCAAGCAACATAAAGCTGACTGAAAGGGCAAAAAGGATAGTGCTGCAGTGTACCGGAGCATCTGAAGCGGTGGTTGAGAATACTCTTGCTGAGACTGAATATGATGTAAAGCTGTCCATTTTTATGATTAAATCCGGTCTGCCGAAGGAAGCGGCAAAGAGAGAACTGGAGGAGAATCATGGATATATAAAAAAGGCTCTCCAAAAATATTAATAAAGGGGGATTATACATGAGTGGCAAAATCAAAGTTTTAGCTGAGGGCATCATCGAAAATTGCGGTGGAAAAGAAAATGTTTTATCAGCTATGAATTGCATGACCAGAGTCAGGATAACTGTCAAAGACCGGTCCAAGCTTGATGAGGCAGCGTTGAAAGCGGTACAGGGAGTTATGGGTCTGGTAGAGGCTGAGGGACAGCTTCAGATCATAGTAGGGCCCAGTGTAGCTACCAAGGTGACTGAAGAAATAAGAAGTCTTCTGGGCTTCAGCGATGAAAGGACATCCTTCGGGGAGGCCGATAAGGTGAAGCGGGAAATGAAAAGCAAATACGGCACACCTGCAGGGGATGTCCTGAAGAAAATAGCTAATATATTTATTCCTCTTATTCCTGCTTTTATAGGCTGCGGACTTATACAAGGAATCAATAATCTTATTAAAAAGTTCAACTGGATCGAGCCTGGTGCATTTACAGCACTGCTTACGGTTTTTGGCGGCGCAGTATTCACATACATGCTGATAATGGTCGGCATGAACGCCGCGAAGGAGTTCGGCGGCTCACCGGCTTTGGGCGGCGTTATGGCAGGCATATTGATGATGCCCGGACTTGCAGATGTAACATTGTTCGGAAAGCCTCTGGTTCCAGGGCGAGGAGGAGTTATTGCAGTGCTTCTTGTTGTTTTCTTCTCATCCCTGGTAGAAAAGAAAGTAAGAAAGCTGATTCACGAATCGGTAGAATTGATTGTTACTCCGCTGATAACAGTGCTTGTTTCCGGATTTGTAGCGATAATAGTATTACAGCCCATAGGAGGAGCCATATCCGACGGTATAGGAGCCGTTGTTACAGCTGCGATCCAGACCGGCGGAGCCTTTGTAGGAGCAATACTGGCCGGTACCTTCCTGCCGCTGGTTATGACAGGCCTGCATCAGGGACTTACGCCTATTCATGCTGATCTGCTTACAAAGTTTGGCGAGAACGCACTGCTTCCTATTCTGGCTATGGCAGGTGCAGGGCAGGTAGGTGCAGCCATAGCGGTATATGTAAAGACAAAAAACAAGAGGCTGAGAAGGACAATTGCCAGCGCCCTTCCTGTAGGAATACTTGGAATCGGCGAGCCCTTGATATACGGTGTTACACTTCCACTGGGAAGGCCCTTCCTGGGAGCATGCCTGGGCGCAGCCTTCGGAGGCGCTTCAAATGCGGTATTCCATGTAGCCTCAATCAGTATGGGCCTGTCGGGCTTGCCCCTGGCATCCTTGATAAAGCCGGATAAAATAGTATTTTACTTATTGGGAGTACTGGTATCATATGTTGCAGGCTTTGTTATCACATACTTCCTCGGCTTCAACGATCCTGTCGAGGAGGACAATGCTTACAGAAATACAGTAGGGGCAAAAACTACTGCAGTATAACGAGGCTAAAGATGTCCTCCACCTCTTATAGGTGGCGGGTACCGCTTCGTTGTCCAACAGGCGGTGAGCATATCTCCCGCCTCGTTGAAACGCTCGGGTAGGTTTTTGCAAGTCTGCAAAAACCCTCATTGAAATCTTGTTATAAGGAAGGGTGATGTACATGGTAGGCATATCCCTATATACCGGTATGGGTTATAGTCTTTCCGATAATCTGGAATATATGGAGAGGGCCGCAGGCTTGGGAATCAAGGACATATTCACATCCTTCCATATTCCGGAGGCGGAGGCTAGCGTTTACAGGGAAGCGGAGGAAATACTGCTGAAGGCCCGACAGCTTGGAATGAATGTTACTGCGGACATATCCAAGGGCTATATGGACAGGATAGATATAAAAAAATACGATATATATGCCCTCAGACTTGATTTTGGGTTTACTGCGGGAGAAATAGCAGCCTTGTCAAGAGAGTCGGCGTTCCGGATACAACTCAATGCAAGCACTGCCTCAGACGGATATCTGGAGGAGCTGCTCCGGGAAAAGGCCGAATTCAGCAACATGGAGGTATGCCATAACTATTATCCCAGGAGAGGCACAGGCATATCCTACAGCCTTTTTGCAGAGCGAAACAGTTGCTTCAAGTCCCATGGACTGAAGATTGCAGCCTTCGTACCCCTGAAGGATCAGGGCCGGGGCCCTTTGCATGAAGGACTGCCGACACTGGAATGCCACAGGGGAATAAGACCGGTTGTTTCAGTGCAGCACTTGCTGCATTCGGGGATTGACACCGTCTATATAGGAGATGCCTTTGCATCGGAAGAAGATATGAAGCTCATGGCAGCAGTCAGCAAAACCAAATACCTGATACCCTTAAGGTTGTATGAGCCGGGACCGGAAGAAATCCGTATATTATCCGGTACGCATACCAACCGTATGGACCCCGGAGAACATGTGATCCGCTCCCAGGAAGCAAGGCTGAAGAAGCAGGGAAGAATAGCGCCCAATAATGCGGTGCAGAGAAAAAGGTATTGTGTTACCATAGATAATGCAGGATATTTGAGGTATGAGGGAGAATTACAGATACTGAAGAAAGAATTTCTTGCTGATGACAGGGTCAACGTAGTAGGTGATGCCTCAGAGGCCGGGCTGCTTATAGATATGCTGGGG
>JAEXXN010000187.1 GCA_023405875.1 Bacillota bacterium
GTTTATGGTCATATTGGTAGGCTTTGAATTTTTAAAAAGCTCCTTTGATAGGATCAGAAATCCTGAAGCAATAAAGTTTGACCTTATATCCTTTGTTGTTTTGATATTATCCATAGCAGTAAAGCTTTGGCTGGGAAGGTTTTATAAAAGCATCGGCAGCAGGATAGGGAGCAAGACAATGGAGGCTTCCGCAGTGGACAGCATCAGTGATGTAATAACTACATCGGTTGTGGCAGCGTCACTTCTGACCTCCCGCTGGATCACCTTTCCCATTGACGGTTATATAGGCCTTCTGGTTTCTGCATTTATAATGTATTCCGGAATAAATCTCACCAAGGAGACCCTTGACCCGCTGCTGGGAGCGGCACCTGAACCGGAATTCATAACCGACATAACCCAAAGGGTCCTGCGGTATGACGAGATAATAGGGATCCATGATATGATAGTGCATAACTATGGCCCGGGCAGGTGCGTAGTATCTTTGCATGCTGAGATTCCTGCCAAAATGGACATTGTGAAGGCACATGACATAATCGACCTTGCAGAGCGGGAGATTTCCGAGGAGCTGGATATCCATATTGTGATCCACATGGACCCTATAAATACAGATGACAAGCTGGTCCAGGAAACTCAGAGAAGGATAATGGGGATCATAACGGGACTGCATGAAGAGCTTAAAATACATGATTTCAGGTTGGTAGGGGGAGAAGGCCATATGAATCTCATATTTGATCTGGTGGTACCCTACGAATATAATGAGAAAATGGCCATGGAGCTTTCAAAAGAAGTGGCTGAAGCGATAAAATCCAGATATCATAATTATAATGCAGTCATTTATATAGACAGGGCATATGAGATATTGAACAAATAACAGGAGGAAAATATCCGGTACATTGAAGGAGCAGTCTGAAGGGCAGGCTGCTCCTTTTTATTGCAAAACGTATATAGTTTGCATTAAAGAAGGTCACGGAAGAAGCAGGCAACCTATGAAATCAAGGTATATGCTTTTGCAATATTTGAATCTTGATGTAAGAGGTTTATTTCAAAACATACAGCTTGTATAATTATTTTTTTCTTTTGTTCTATATGATTCTGAGAAGACATATTTAATTATTAATCCAGGTTTTAAAAACACTTCACCGGTTGATATTTTTTCCCAACATAATCCTATATCAGCTTGCCGGGGTGGTAAATTATACCATGGCATCATCTACAAACAGCTTATTTTCAGCTAATTAAGGCAAATGAAAAAATGGCATGCTATTTGCTACTATATTTCAGGGGGAGGGTCGGTATGTATAGTAGGTTTGTTACTATGATACAGGATAATCCGATTATTGCAGCGGTGAATAACCGTGAAAAATTGGATATGGCAATAGCTTCACCCTGCAAAATGATTTTCCTGCTGACCGGGAACATCATTGATATCAAGGACTTAGTAGAAAAGTGCAAAAAAAATGAAAAATGCATATTGATACACCTTGACCTGGTTGAGGGTCTGTCCAAGGATGAATATGCATTGAAATATGTAAGCGAGTATATAAAGCCGGATGGGATAATTACTACCAGAGGGAACCTTATAAAGATTGCAAGGGAAAACAATATTTTTGCCATTCAGCGGTTGTTTATACTGGATTCCATGTCCCTGGACACAGGGATAAAATCAATACACTCAACCAGGCCTGAAGCAATTGAGATACTTCCCGGAATAATGCCAAAGGCAATAAGGCAGATCCATGCTGAGACACAGACACCTCTTATTGCAGGGGGTCTGATTATCGACAAGGAGGATGTCATTGCCAGTCTCAACGCAGGAGCAATAGGTATATCAACAAGCAATAAGGCTGTCTGGTATATGTAGACCTCAAGGAAAGAGAAAGATGTGCTTAAAACATACTGAAAGGAGGTGAAATAATGAAGCATATAGGGACTATTATAGGTACGGCTATAGCCGGTATGTTTGTAATGAGTGTCTGGGGAGCCTTCGCAGGAGCATATGGCATAGGAGGAGGCTGGTTTGCAGGTTTTATAATCATAGGTACAATGTGGTTTATGAATCACAATATAGGGATTTTGTACAACAATGGAGCCTGGATAGATATGGCACTTGGCATAGGCGTAGCCGGAACAATGAGAGATGTATTTAATAATGGAATCGGAGCCGGTATTTCGTCATTACCTACACTGATCACTGTAATCATAGGCGGTATGCTCGGCGGCTTCACAGCAGCAAAGCTTCAGAAGTATCTTGCAGAGAAAGCAAATAATTAGTATTTCACCATACTATTGATAAATAAATAGGATACATCGGATAAAAGAAGAAGAGAAAATTTAGTTGGAAGGAGGTTATTTAATGACTATACAGAATATTATTGCAACCCTTGCAGGGGCATTTATATTCCCATTTATTATACGTCTTGCATGGGGCAAAATGGTAGAGTCCTGGGGCCCTATAGGCGGTTGGATGGCAGCGGGCTTCATTGTCGGCACCTGCTGGACGCTGAATCATGGAGTAGGCTTCATATTCCAATCAGGTACTGCATGGATAGATATGGCTTGGGCAGCAGGCTTCGGTCTATTTACAGCTTCTCTTGTATCCGGTGATAAAATGGGTGAAGGTCTGACGACCGGGCTTATGTCAATTTTAGGCGGTACGCTGGGAGGCTTCATTCTATCCTGTGTATTATAACGCATCGGTAGAGAAATTTTCTTGCCTTAACGCGTTTCAACGAGGCGGGGAACATCTATTGCTTCGTTATGATTCCGAAGGGCGGTAAATTGATATATAATATCAGTTATAGGGACTTAACCTGTATTGAAAGAAATACATCGGCTATATGCTCTGCAATAAACATTTTACATTGCAATCCGGATGTTGCAAAAGCATATACCTTGACTTCATAGGCTGACGGATCATTCCTTGAATTTTCTTTAATGCGGCCTATATAATAAACCAATTGGAATGGAGGGAATACAGTGAGTAAATATATACTGGCATTGGACCAGGGAACAACAAGCTCAAGAGCAATTGTATTTGATAATGACGGGATAATAGTAAGTGTGGCTCAGAAGGAATTTACGCAGATTTATCCGAAGGCCGGCTGGGTTGAGCATGATCCCATGGAGATATGGGGCACCCAGAGCGGGGTTGCAAGGGAAGCACTGGATAGGGCAGGTATTGCTGCGGATCAGATTGCTGCAATAGGTATAACCAACCAGAGAGAAACTACCGTGGTATGGGATAAAAACACAGGAAAGCCTGTATATAATGCAATAGTATGGCAGTGCAGAAGGACTGCACCCATATGCGACGAACTGAAGGGCAAAGGCCTTGCCGAGTCCATCAGGCAGAAGACCGGACTTGTTGTAGATGCTTACTTCTCCGGAACCAAAGTGAAATGGATACTGGACAATGTTGAAGGTGCCCGTGAAAAGGCTGAAAAAGGCGATCTGCTTTTCGGCAACATTGACACATGGCTCATTTGGAACCTGACAGGGGGCAAGAACCATGTAACAGATTACTCCAACGCGTCAAGAACAATGCTTTTCAATATCAACACCCTTGAATGGGATGAAGATATACTGAAAGAACTCAACATACCCGCTTCAATGCTTCCGGCGGCCAAACCCTCAAGCTTTGTATACGGCTATACGGTAAAGGAACTGTTCGGCGCTGAAATACCGATAGCAGGAGCCGCCGGAGACCAGCAGGCTGCGCTGTTCGGTCAGGCTTGCTTCAATCCCGGTATGGCAAAGAACACGTACGGAACAGGCTGCTTCATGCTGATGAATACCGGTGAGAAGCTTGTCGGTTCAAATAACGGTCTGCTTACCACAATTGCATGGGGACTGGGCGGAAAGGTCGAGTATGCTCTTGAAGGCAGCATATTTGTTGCCGGAGCAGCAGTACAATGGTTAAGAGACGAGCTGAAGATCATAGACAATGCCGCAGCCAGTGAAGCAATGGCAGTTGAGGTTCCCGATACAAACGGCGTATATGTTGTGCCTGCCTTTGTAGGGCTTGGGGCACCCTATTGGGATATGTATGCAAGAGGAGCGGTACTGGGTCTGACCCGTGGAGCAAACAAAAACCACCTGGTAAGGGCGACGCTTGAGTCGATAACCTACCAGACAAGAGACGTGCTTGAGGCAATGCAGGAGGATTCAGGGATCGAACTGAAATC
Organism: Bacillota bacterium; assembly: GCA_023405875.1. Taxonomy (GTDB): domain Bacteria; phylum Bacillota; class Clostridia; order Lutisporales; family Lutisporaceae; genus BRH-c25. Next base: position 4,185 of record JAEXXN010000187.1, read on the forward strand.
CCTGAAGGTTGACGGCGGTGCAGTAGCAAACAACTTCCTTATGCAGTTCCAGGCAGATATCCTGGGAGTGCCGGTTGACAGGCCTGTAGTAACAGAGACCACGGCATTGGGAGCCGCTTATCTTGCCGGATTGGCAGTAGGCTACTGGTCCGATAAGGAAGAGATCGCCAAGAAGTGGAACGTTGACAGGACTTTCCCGCCGGAAATGGAAGAAGAAGACAGGAATAAGAAGTATGCAGGCTGGAAGAAAGCGGTAGAAAGGGCGTTAAAGTGGGAACTGGATTAATAAAATCCGGTCTGTAGCATATATATAATGTAGGGGCGGGTTTTAATTCCCGCCCCTAAGACTATAATTCAATATCGGCGCATGAGATTTGGAGAGCCGCATGAGCCAGGCCTGTGGGATTACAGGCCTGACTTGGTGCGGCTCTATTTTTCTGCATGGCGATAAGTCAGGAGGAATGGGAATGTATGATGTGGCTGTAATAGGTGCAGGTATAATAGGCTGTTCAATTGCAAGGGCCCTTTCCCGGTATAGGATGAAGACGGTCCTTATAGAAAAGGAGCCTGACGTCGGGGATTGCACAACCAAAGCAAATAGTGCCATAGTTCACGCTGGCTACGATGCAAAACCCGGAACACTGAAGGCGAAATTCAATGTTCTGGGGAACGCTATGTATGACAAGCTTTGCGAAGAATTGGACGTACCCTTCAAAAGGATAGGCTCTCTTGTACTGGCTTTCGGCGAAGAGGATATGGAGACGATCAACAAGCTGTATGTACAGGGAATAAAAAATGGAGTAAACGGTATGGAAATATGGGACAGAGAAAAAGTACTGGAGGTTGAGCCCAGGATAAACAAGGAGGTCACCGGCGCATTGTATGCGGCAACCTGCGGTGTGGTGGGCCCATGGGAGCTTGCAATAGCACAGTCTGAAAATGCCGCGGAGAACGGGGTTGAGGTTCTGCTTAACAATGAGGTCCGGGATATAAAAAAGCAGGAGGAAGGATACCGGATACATACTTCAGACAGGATTATAGAGAGCAGCTATGTTATAAACTGTGCAGGACTGCATGCCGACAGCATAAGCAATATGGTATCGGATACAGCCTTCAGTATATCCCCCAGAAGAGGCGAATACAACATATTCGACAAGAGCGTGGGAGCTATTGTAAAGACAGTAGTATTTCCCTGCCCTTCCAAGCTGGGAAAAGGAATACTGGTGTCTCCCACCGTTCATGGGAACCTGCTGATCGGCCCCAATGCAGAGGATATAAAGGACAAGGAAGCCTTTGAAACTACCGAGCAGGGCTTGCAGTTCATCAGGGAGGGTGCGGAAAAATCAGTGCCGGGGCTGCCCTACGGCTCAATAATCACAGGTTTTTCAGGGCTTCGATCCAGGAGTGAAAGAGATGATTTCATAATAGAGGAAGCCCCAGGGGCAAAGGGTTTCATAAATGTGGCGGGGATAGAGTCTCCGGGGCTTACTTCAGCACCTGCCATAGCCGAATATGTTGTTGGGCTGCTGAAGGATATTTGCGGAGGGCTGGAAGAAAAAGAAGACTTTGAACCGGTAAGGAGGAAAGTGCCGCGGTTCAATGAGCTTGTCCCTGAAGAACGCAAAGCCCTTATAGAGAAGGACCCCAGGTACGGCAGGATAATATGCAGGTGTGAGAC
>JAEXXN010000409.1 GCA_023405875.1 Bacillota bacterium
CTATTATACTATATTATAGAAAATGGGGGAAAACACATGAAAAGGGTCAATGATAAGAACCTTCTCGAAAGTTACATCCGTCAGTTTGAGCTGGATTCATTGTTTCAAAGGGATATGAGGCCGTACATGAACCTCATGAGCTTTGAGCGTGGAGAATGCATATGCAATACCGGAGATGAGCTTGAATATTTTTATTTCAATGTGTTCGGGAAGCTCAAGGTATATACTCTGATGGAGAATGGCAAGTCGCTTCTTCTGAGGTTTAACAAGCCGTTGAGTATTGTCGGGGATGTGGAGTTCATGTCAGGCTATAAGATAAAGTGCAATGTTGATTCCTTGAATGAGTCCCACCTTATCGGAATAAAAGTGGATGACATCAATAAACATGCGGAAAGCGATCCCGTTTTCCTGAATTTTGTAATCAGAAACCTGGGGTATAAGCTCTATACAATATCAAACAGTACCTCGATAAATCTTCTGTATTCCCTTGAAAAAAGGCTTGCCAGCTACATTATCTCAATATCCGGCGAAGCGGTCAACTCCAAGGATATAAACGAAATAAAGGCCAGCAGCATGACAGAGATGGCAACGCTGCTCGGCACAAGCTACCGGCATCTGAACAGGGTCATAAGGGAGCTGGCGGACAAGGGAGTAGTGGCAAAAAAGAACGGCAATATTACCGTGCTGGATTACCCGGCTTTGAAGAAGCTGGCAGGAGAACTTCTATATGAGTAATTATGAGCATTTTTTATAAATAAAACCCGTAAACATCATCGGTGCCGGGACGGCTCACTCCCGGCACATACCCCCAAATTAAGGAAAATACTTTATGACCACCTGATTTTACTCAGGTGGTTTGTGGTTTTGCACATTGATTTATTTTGGAAAAATAGGTACTATAGTAGTATAATATTTAGTATTATAATATTTCAGAGAGGCAGGGACGCATTATGGATACTGTGCTTTTGATTGATTCTTGTACAGATCTCCCACACAGCTATGTTGAGGAGAATGAATTGCCCTTTGTAAGCTTGGTTTGCAATTTCAAAGGCCAGGAACGCAAAGATGATTTTGGACATAGTCTCAGTTATAAAGAGTTTTATGCTGCGGTGCGTGACGGCGAGATGCCTTCCACCTCGCAGGTTAATGTTTATGAATACGCAGAGCTTTTCAAGAAATATGCAGCGCAGGGTACAGCCGTTATTTATCTGGGCTTCTCCTCGGCGTTAAGCGGAAGCTTCGGCAGCGCAAAGCTTGCAAGGGATATGGTATGTGAAGAGCTGAAGGATGCCGATATTACAGTGATAGACAGCAAAAGCGCCTCACTTGGGGAGGGGCTTCTGGCATACTATGCAAATGAGCTGCTGAAGGAAGGCGCTTCAAAGGACGAGGTGGTAAGCTGGCTTGAATCCAACAAGCTCAGGATGAATCACTGGTTTACGGTAGATGACCTGGGACATCTGAAAAGGGGCGGCAGAGTATCGGGAGCAGCAGCTTTTGTAGGCACACTTCTTGATATCAAGCCTATTCTTAATGTTGACAACGAGGGAAGGCTCATACCCATATCCAAGATCAAGGGAAGGAAGAAATCCCTTAAGACACTTTTTGAAATGCTCCAGGAAAACATAGTTGCCCCTGAGGAGCAGGTGATTGCCATAAGCCACGGTGATTGCATAGAGGATGTGGAATACCTGAAGGAAATGATACTTAAGGAGTACAAGGTCAAGGACGTAATAATAAATCATGTAGGACCCGTTATAGGCTCACACACCGGTCCGGGGGTAGTGGCACTGTTCTTTATGGGGAGCAAAAGATAGTAAAATCATGGCTTTAAAGCTTTAAACAAGCAGCTTATAAAAACTGCTTGTTTTTTTCGTTTTTGCATAAATTCATATTGAAAAGGTATTTGTGGAATACTTTTTAATGATGCATTTATAAATTCAAAGGAAGTGGAATCTGAAAAAATGGGAAAAACAGCAAAGCGGATAGCAATACTTGGTGCGGGATATGGCGGCGTACATGCAGCCGGACTTTTGAACAGGGCTGCAAGGAAGGGCGCAGATATAAATGTCCTGCTGGTTGATAAAAAGCCTTATCATACCCTCATGACCGAGCTCCATGAAGTAGCGGGAAACAGGGTGGAACCCGAATCGGTGCAGATAGACCTTAGGGAGATATTCAGCGCTTCCGGGGTTGAGGTGGTCACTGATGAAATAAAAGAGATAGATTTTAAGGGACAGAGGCTTCAGGCGGAAGCGGCGGATTATCACTATGATTACCTTATAATCGATACCGGTGCTGAGCCGGCCTTTTTCGGGATACCCGGAGTAAAGGAGAACGGATTCTCCCTGTGGTCCTTTGAGGATGCTGAAAGGATCAGGGAGCACATCAGGAGTATGTTCGAAAAGGCCAGGGCAGAAAAGGACCGGGCCAGAAGAAAGGAAATGCTTACCTTCATAGTGGCAGGTGCAGGCTTTACCGGTATTGAAACCATGGGTGAATTGCTGGAATGGAAGAGGCAGCTTTGCAGGGATTACGGAATAGCGAAGGATGAAGTCAGCCTTATAATCGTAGAAGCAATGAAAAGCATACTCCCGATACTAAGTGAGCGCCTTAT
>JAEXXN010000193.1 GCA_023405875.1 Bacillota bacterium
CTACAAGAAGTAAAACTCATGAGCTGGAAGATATAGCGGAATTGAAAGGTTTTGATTGGTGAAGCACCTGTGGTGCTTCATTTTTTATGGGCTTTAGCCTGTCAGTTGGCGAACTGCGAAACAATGAACCACCCGCGATACGGAACAGATCGTATATCTCAAACCCTCTGAGCTTCACGTCTTCAAAAACTTTCATTTGATAATTTTATATAGATAGAGTATAGTGTATATATACTAAAAGCACATTAATCACTTTTGAAGAGGTGACATTTTTGGATATCATTATTGTCAATTCTGCGGATACGCCAATATATGAGCAGATTACCCGGCAGATAAAAGATGCAATTCTAAAAGGTAAACTAAAAGAAGGAGAGCTTTTACCTTCTGTACGCGCGCTGGCCCGGGATTTGAACATAAGTGTTATAACAACACGCAGAGCTTATGACGAATTGGAAAATCAGGGCTTCACAGTAAATATGACCGGAAAAGGTACATTTGTCGCCACCCAAAATTTGGATTTATTTAAAGAATCACGTTATAAAATGATCGAAGAAAAGTTGTTGCAGGCCGTAGAGTATTCCAAATCCATAGGTATTACGAAAGAAGAGGTAATTGAAATAATCAATCTTCTTTTTGAGGAGGATAAGTAAGCTGTGGAAACCGTAATGAATGTTAATCAGTTATGTAAAAGCTATAAGGATTTTAACCTGAAATCGGTTGACTTTCGGATTAAGAAAGGAACCATTACCGGCTTTGTTGGCCCGAACGGCTCGGGGAAAACGACCACCATCAAATGTCTTTTAAATCTGATACATCGCGACAGCGGGACGGTCACTATCCTGGGGCTTGATAATATCAGACAGGAGCGCGAGATCAAAGACCAACTCGGAATTGTCTTGGATGTCGGATATTATTATGAGGATCTTACCCTTAACGAAATGAAAAGTCTGATTGCACCAATCTACTCCGCTTGGGATAATAAAGCATACCAGCATTATCTGCAAAAATTTAACTTGCCTTCAGATCGAAAAATCAAAGATTTATCGAAAGGGATGCGGATGAAATACTCTATTCTACTCGCCATTTCGCATAATGCGAAATTGTTTATTATGGATGAGCCCACATCGGGACTCGACCCACTGGTTCGCAACGACCTTGTAGAGATATTGAAAGATCTGATTCAGGATGAGGAAAAGACTGTGTTTTTCTCAACACACATCACTTCCGATCTTGATAAAGTAGCGGATGATGTAATTTTTCTGTTTGACGGGCAGATTTTTCTTCAGGGGGAAAAAGACGAAATTAAGAATAACCACGTGATCGTTAAAGGCCCAAATGGTCTATTGAAGGAAGCTGCTGAAAAATATTTTATCGGCGTCCATAAGACCCCTTACGGTATCGAAGGTCTGTCAAACGATAAGACGGCGGTAAAGGAGCTATTGAAGGATAACGCGACTTATGAAGTCCCGACCATAGAGGATTTATTGCTATACTATGCAAGGAGAGGAATAAAATGAAACCACAGTTGTTTAATCTCGTAAAGATGGAACTGTATTCAGCAAAGAAATCTATAATGTGGTACTTTTTGGTTCCCGTCATTTATCCTACCTTAATAAGATACCAGGGAAATCTGAGTGCTTTATCTTATCTCATCACCATAGCCTTGATCGGTTATATATTATGCACCGGATTTGCACAGTCGGATGAAAAATACAAAACAGGTATTATGCTGAACACTCTGCCGGTGAAACGTAATGATATTATAAATGCCCGCTATGTTTCTCTTTATCTTGTTTATGCAGGGGTCACGCTCGTCTTTATTATTACAGAAACAATAGAGCATTTTGCAGCTCCCAATCTATATGATGCTATGAATTTCAGCGTTATTCCGGCAGGTATTTTGTTTGTGAGCCTTTTCAACGCGGTTCAAATACCGCTGTATTATATCTTTGACATCAGGAAAGCAGGTATCATCAGTATTATCATGCTGTCCTTACTCTTTGCACTGATTGTACACTTTCTTGAGCAGGCTTGGGTTGATGTTTTCCTTGCTGAAATGGATACGGCCACGGTTAACATTTCTTTTCTGGTTGTGGCAGCATTTATTTATCTTATTTCCAGCACTATTTCCAAAATAATATACAAACAAAAAGAATTTTGAGTGACTGCACGCCATTTCAATTTATAAACAGTTATATATTTTAGGATAGACCTTCGACAATATATTCCGGATATCCTGAAATATATTCCTTAATTCATAGAATACGCAAGATATTATCAGGTATTATAAATCAGCTGCTTTCCGGCGTATTCTATATGGTCATCAATCGGTGGTTTTGAGAGGACAAATCAAAGCCGCCTTTCTCTTGTAATAACGAGTCGATAAACGTCCTACGCCTGCATATTTCCAGCCTGGCTGAAACGCGCAAAGGTAATAAAATTTTTCTGCGGATGCGTTATAAATGTAGCACAGGCACATATATATTAAGAGAAAGCGTCTAGTTGTTTTGCACTAAACAATATACTACCGTTCAAAATGTGCAAAATATTACCTTGGTTTATATGTTGTGAAAAGACATTATTGATAATACAAAAGCGCAGTCATTAGTGATTTTGTGATAATATAAATTTTCACAACATATATGCAATTATTTCAACATAATTAAGGAGGGAAGAGAGTGGAAGGATACGATGTTTATCGCGATATAGCTGAGAGGACTGAGGGCAGTATTTACATAGGAGTTGTCGGACCGGTCAGAACAGGAAAATCCACGTTTATCAAGAGATTCATGGATCTGCTTGTGCTTCCAAATATGGATAATGAGTTCAAGCGTGAAAGGGCACGGGATGAGCTCCCGCAGAGCGCCAACGGCAAGACCATAATGACCACCGAGCCTAAGTTTGTTCCCAATGAGCCAATAGAACTGATGCTGAGGGATAATGCCAGGTTCAAGGTAAGATTGGTAGACTGCGTCGGCTATCTGGTAGAGGGTGCGCTGGGACACCTGGAGGAAAGCACTCCGAGAATGGTGAATACCCCCTGGTTTGAAAACCGCATACCCTTTGAAGAGGCTGCAGAGATAGGAACAAGGAAGGTCATTTCCGATCATTCAACAATAGGGCTGGTCGTTACTACAGACGGTTCCATAACCGACCTGCCCAGAAGGAGCTATATTGAAGCTGAGGAAAGAGTTATTAAGGAGCTGAAGG
>JAEXXN010000209.1 GCA_023405875.1 Bacillota bacterium
TTCCAACTGGACACGTACCAATTGCCGGATGGGGATCACGGTATAGTTTATACCTTCTTCAAGGGTGCTGCAAACTCTATTGAACAAGGCTTCCGCAGCTTCAAAGGCTTTTTTCAGCAATAAAAGCTCGGGGCCGGTCTCTCCCATACCCTCCAGCCTTTCCAGTTCATATTCTGCCGTTCTTACAAGCATTCCCACGGAAAGGAGGTTATAGAACCTTGATGCATATTGATAGTCAAAGGCTTCCGATACCGTTGCCGTTCTCTGAAAGTCGGTATTTTTCTCTATCATTTTTCTTGTTGCTTCTATTCCTCTTAAGGCTTCTTCAGCTACACCACCTACTGTTTTACCGAAAGGATTAGCCTCCGAGACAAAAGCACCCATGCTGTTCAGGATATTCAGAACCTCCCTGTACAGCTCTTTCTGGAAAGAATACAGCTCAACTGCAAGATCATATCGAAGCAGCTCAGATTGTGATAGGTCACTTACTCTTTTGTCATAATAATACGGCACCTCCGCCACCAGTCCGAAAACATTCCCGTCTTCCCTTGCGCCTATAGCGTAGTCTTCTCCGCAGGTTCCGCAGCTTATGATCTCAGAAGGGTCTTTTTCTCCGTACTTTTCCAGGTAGTCATACTCATCCTTCATGCTTAAAGCCTTGTATACCGCCGGACCGTACACGACAGAATATGGCGCTTCAGGCTCTCCAAGGCTCAGTGGTATCCCATTCCTTATAGCTACGCCCTTCAGCTTTTCGCAAAGCCCGGGGATTGAGCGCGTGATGTACCAATACGCCCCCCCGAAGCCTGAGTTGTGCAGCGGATATATAAAAACAGGCTTGGCTTTATCTATGACCTTCATAAGTGCTTTGGTTTCACGCAGTGGTGTATTGTAGTCCAGCTTCTTGTATTTTACCGGAAAGGTCCAATCGATCTGCCTATTTGAGGGCTGCCTGAAAAAATTCCTTGCATAATTTTTCAAGGTAAAGGGTCCTCTGAACCAACCTTCATTCAGCATGGTCCCGTCAGGATCACAGCATTTGATTATATACCAGGTATATCCAAGCTTGTTTCTCAACCCTTCATCCTCGGCAAGGCATGCAGAAAAGTACTCCAGCACCATTGCTCCTATAGGTTCATTGGGATGTGGGCAGCCGTACAAAAATGCGTTTTGCAGCCCATTGCCGATTTTGAGGCAATATATAGGGTGCCCTTTTTCAGACCGCCCGGCTTCAAATATTTCAACAATGTCCGGGTGCTTTTCTGCAAGTGCTCTGGAGCTGGCATCCATCTCTTCAACTGATAGAAAGTGTGTGTAGTTAGGTACATTGTCGATTATATGCTTATACATTACTGATTACTCCTCTTTCTCTTAACGCTAAAATAACAGGTATGCCAATGATATTTACCGCAACATTACTTTTCCAGGGTAACCAAGCTGTACTCGTTGAAGGATGCCTTTCCCATACCCTCCAAAGCAGGATGTCCTTTGACATAATCCTTCATCGCCTGTACATCTACCCATTCCATTATCGGAATTATAGGGAGGTCCTCAGATAATAACTGCTGTACCTCCTTGTATCTTGCTCCTCTTTCTTCCTGCTTTCCGAGAGAGGCAGCTTCTTCCAGCAGCTTATCCACTTCAGGATTGCTGTAGCCCCTGAAATTCATTGAGCCCTTTGTTGCCACCCTGTTGAAAATGGCGCTTGGGTCAGGCCCCTGGTAGCCTCCAAGCACTGTCAGGTCATAATCCCTGTCAACCATGCATTTTTGCTCCCAGGCCGCTCCCTCCAGCACATTTATCTTGCTGTCTATGCCGATTTCTTTCAAATTGGCCTGTACTATCGTTGCAATGTCCGGGAAGGGGGCATCGCTGAAAACATCAATTTTTATGGACAAATAGTTGCCGTTCTTGTCAGGCTTGTAACCGGCCTTTTCCAGAAGGGCCTTTGCCTTTGCAATATCCCTGTCGGGAAGCTTTGCATTTTCATTCAGCGCCCAGGGGACCAGCGGTGAATAGAAAGTAGTGCCTACCTGCCCTACGCCTTTAAAGGCTTTGTCTACTATTTCCTGGGGATCGACAGCCATGGCCACAGCCTGCCTTACCTCCAGCTTGTCAAAGGGCGGCCTTGCAATATTGGGATCAAGATATACCCTTGATAAAAGAGGAAGCTTAGCTAATTTGATTCCAGGAGTTTTCTCCATTTTGGGAACTTCAGCCAAAGGCATGCTTATGCCCAGGATATCCAGTTCACCGTTGTAGAAAGCCTGAACAGCCGTATTTGAATCACTGATTATTTGATATATTAGCCTGTCTACTTTCGGGCTGCCCCTGAAATAGTCTTTGTTGGCTTCCAGCGCTATGCTTACTCCGTTGTTGTGCTCTACGAAGCGGAAGGGGCCTGTTCCTATGGGATTCTGACCGGCAGGATTGGTGATCCAATCTGTTCCTTCATATATATGCTTCGGCATTATGAAACAGGCATACCAGGACACAACTCCCATGAACCCTGCATCAGGTCTTTTAAGTTTCATTATCACGGTATGGTCATCAGGACAGGCTATTTCTTCCAGAGGCTCAAGGTTTGGGGCGATAGGAGCCTTATTCTGGATAACTGCCTCATAGGTCCATTTCACGTCTGCCGATGTAAACGGCTGTCCATCGTGCCATTTTACGCCTTTTGCCAGGTGGAAGGTATAGACCTTTGCATCGTCGGATACTTCCCAGGAGTCAGCCAGGTCCGGTATAAACTTGTTTGAAGCATCGAATTTGACCAGTCTGTTAAATATATTCTGGCTTACTGTATAAGTAAAATCGTCGTTTGAACTGTCGGGATTATATGTAGAGGGATCTCCCTGGATACCTACTATCAAGGTTCCGCCCGCTTTCTCAGCCTGAGCTTCAGGCTGTGCAGTGCCGCTACTTGCCTGTGGCTTACCGCAGGCTGTGAAAACAGAAACTATCATGATAATGACCAGCATTACTGCTATCCTTCTCTTCATTTACTTTTCCTCCCTTAAATTTACTTATTTCTGCCCATGACGCCAAGGCCTGACAGTCATCAACCGGCCTTGTTAAAGCATAGACAACCGCTATAGGCATTATTTGCTGCTATTGCACTTGTCTTCCCATATTGATACAATAATAATGTGTTTTTACATTTACGACCGGTCTCGGAATTACGCATTTATTGCCGTATTCCTGCCGGTTCTTTTTTATACGGATATTCATCAGGCTTTCCTTTCTACGTACTCCAAAGTATATTCCCGGTCCCCATATCAATCATACGCCTCCTCCTCTCTCATATGCATGGTATGTATAAGCAAGCCGGCTTCAGATATTATGGCAGCTTATGAAATGACCTCTGCCAATATCCTGTACCTCCGGATAGCTTTTGAAGCATTCTGCGCCGGCAGCATAGCATCTTGGCGCAAAGTAACAGCCCGGCCCGGCATTTACCGGCGTTGGTGGTTCCCCGCTGATTGCAATCGGCTGTTTTATTTCATTGGGATCAATAGAGGCGCAGTTCGAAATAAGCGCTCTTGTATATGGATGCCGCGGTGCCTGCACCACCTCATCGGTATACCCCATTTCCACAACTCTTCCCAGATACATCACCATGACCCGGTTTGATATATATCTGGTCGTCGCTATATCATGGCTTATGAAAACCATAGAGGAATTGTTCTTCCTGCTAAGCTCCTGCAGCATATTGATTATATCTGCCCTGACAGACACATCCAGCATGGAAACAGGCTCGTCGGCCACAATGAACGGAGGTTCAAGCAGCATGGCTTTAAGGATGGAGATTCGCTGAAGCTGACCTCCGCTCAGCTCATGAGGATATCTTGACAGGTAATCCTCAGGGGGTGACAATGCCGCATTGGCGAGAGCGTTCCTGCACATAGCGTACTGCTCCTCCTCACTATTCCCGATCCCATGAAGCTTCAGGATCCTTAACAGGGTCTCTCCTATGGTATGTCTCGGACTGAAGGTATCAAAAGGATTCTGAAAGACTATCTGAACTGTCCTCCGGAATTTCTTGGGGTCATTTTTGAGTATCTCTGATGCCGGAACTCCATTTATATGTATATCCCCTGAGGTTGGGTCCTCAAGCCTGACCAGTATCCTTCCCAGGGTTGACTTTCCACATCCGCTTTCCCCTATAACTCCCAGTATTTCTCCTTCTCCAAGGGAAAAGCTGATGCCGTCTACGGCTTTCACCCACTGTTTGCCGGCTCTGTCCAGGATATGTCTGGTACTCTTCCGCTGTAAATACCACTTGGTTATGTTGCTGACAACAAAAAAATCCTTTTTATCCTCGATATTCATTGCCTGCCACCCCCATACAAATGACATGCCGCCCTCTGCTTCTTCGAAATGGTTATAGATGAAGGCCTTTCCTTATAACAAAGCTTGGCAGCCTTATCACATCTTGGTGCAAAAACGCAACCGGCCGGCAGACTGCCAAGGTCAGGCAGTGAACCTGGTATACCCCTCAGGTTCTTCCTCTCCCCTTCCAGAGTTGGGAAAGAGCTTAGCAAGCCCTTTGTATACGGGTGAGCCGGGGTGGTAAGTACAGCATCCGCATCGCCGAATTCCATCAGGCAGCCTGCATACATGACTGCAGTCTTTTTGCAGGAGGAGGCAACGACTGAAACATCATGGGTAATTATCATCACTGTCATGCTCATTTCCTCCGTCAGTCTTTTTATCTCAGAAAGTATTTGTCCCTGGGTAACCACATCAAGTGCAGTAGTTGCTTCATCAAAAATGACCATGGAGGGCTCATGCATAAGGCTTAATGCTATGGATACCCGCTGCAGCATTCCTCCTGAAAGCTCATGGGGGTATAGCC
>JAEXXN010000224.1 GCA_023405875.1 Bacillota bacterium
CATGATGCTTGCCAAAACCTAGGGAATAAGCTGCTCCCAATCAATGGATGATATTTCTGTAAAAAGCCTGGATCTGATAATTGAAGCCACCGGCAATGAAAATGTGAAGCAGGGCTTGTATGAGAGATACGGCGGAAAATGCACCATTATAGATTCGTCAGGAGCGCTGCTGATCGTTACCCTGGTTGAAAGGGATATACAGGCAATGGATAAGCTGAGTAAACAGATTTCTGCCATTAAGAGCTCTTCAGAACAGATACAGGATCAGATAAAGGATATAACAGATTCCATTGACAGCACCTATACCATTAACAGGAGATTGTATGAAATAACTAAAAAGTCCATTGATTATATAGAAGAAACTGATAAAATAATAAATTATGTCAACAATATATCCAAGCAAACCAAGATCCTTGGGATCAATGCCACCATAGAGGCTGCAAGGGCAGGGGAGCAGGGAAGAGGCTTCTCGGTAGTGGCCAATGAGGTTCAGAAAATGGCTGAAAGCAGTGAAAGCTTCGCAAAGGAAATCAACCAGATACTGACCAAGCTTTCGGGAGAAATAAGAGAAGTGGAAGCTGTTGCCAAGAATCTGAGCGAATTATCCGAGCTTCAGGTCAAGGCGTCTGTAAATGTCAATGATGCAATAAGCGGCCTGTCCGTACAGATATCACAATAAAAAAATGGAGCGGTGCAAGTGCCGCTCCATTTTTTTATTGTGATATCCTTGATTTATTGAATTCGTGCCATACCCCGGTATAATAGCCTAAGTACGTTAAAATATGGCTGAAAAGCGTAACATTATTGTAAAATTCAGCCAGTTGAGATGTGAATGTACTAGTGCTATAATAAATTTCATATGGAGGTGTTATAATGAAAAACGTTAATAAAATAACAGTAGTTATTTTGACATTATGCATGCTGGTCGGATTGTTGTCAGGTTGTACGGCTACTGTTGAGGGCAAAGCCCTTTATGACGCTTTGGTGAAAAGTCAGACAATAAAATCAAGCCAGAATACTATGGAATTGTCATTTAAGCTGGATGCTTCAGGCCTGAGTGAGCAGGATCAGGCAAGCTTTGCGATGATAAAGGCAATGCTGAATGACGCGAAGCTGTCAATGGATATGAAGCAGGTTACTAATGAAGACAATACGGCAGCCAAGGCAGAGATAGATATGGATATGCTTATGGGCGGAATGTCAATGAATATGGGAGTTTGGGTGGATATGGACCTTACAGGCAATGAAACCAGACTTAAAGAAATAATCAAGTTTCCGTCCATACTGACAGCTTCAGACCCATCACTGACAGGCAAGGAATATCTTGTGATGGATCTTGGAAAGATGATGGATATTTCTAATCCTGGTGGTTCGGCAACGGCAATAGACTATTCAGATCTGATGGAGGTCAGCAAGGAGCTCCAGGAAAAGGCCGATAAATTCCTGGTAAGCTATCTGGCTCAGTATGATCCCGGCTTTAAGTTCATAACAGATGCAGGAACAAGGGATATAGTCACACCTGAAGGAACTGTAAAGGCACATGTTTATCAGATAAAGCTGGATGACAGCTCGGCAAAAAATCTTATCAGATACACTGTCAATAATTTTGCAGACAATAAGGATGCTATGGCTTTTCTAAACGAATATATGAAGTTCATACAGGAATTCGCAGGATCGGCAGCTGGTTCGGCAGCCTCTGCCGCTGAGTTTGATAAAATAATATCTGAATTTGAAACTGCAAAGCCTGAGCTGCTTGCTCAGTTCAACAGCTTTATGGATAAGCTGGAAGGTATACGGCTGATTGGAGAAAAAGGCATTATCCTGGAATATGCTGTAGATGCCGACGGCTATATCGTCAGCCAGTCGGGCAGCATGGATTTTGTTGTTGACCTGGCAAAGCTCCAGGCCCTGGGAAACAGCAGTGCACAAGCTGCCGGAACCTACAGTGCTACAGTTGATTTCACCATGGTTTCCTATAACCTTAACAAGACGGTGAATATTCAAATGCCTGTACTGACTCCTGAGAATTCAATAGATTACAACGAGTATATGAAGGCTGCTATTGCCAAGTCTCCCACTCAGCCTCTCAAGGCGGAACCAACCGCATCAAAGGTATTGGTAAACGGGAAATCAGTTTCTTTTGACTCATACACTATAAACGGAAGCAATTATTTCAAGCTTCGTGACCTGGCCAGTGCAGTAAACGGAACCGGTAAGCAGTTTGATGTAACCTGGGATAATGCCGCAAAAACGATCAATCTCATATCAAACAAGGCATATACCCCTGTGGGAGGAGAAATGACAACCGGTGACGGGAGCGAAAAAGCACCGGTACCGAATACTTCGTTAATTATGAAGGACGGGGTGCAGATACCTCTTGAAGCATATACAATAGACGGAAATACCTACTTTAAGCTCCGAGACCTTGCTCAGGCCTTCAACATAGGTATTACCTGGGATAATGCAACAAAGACAATTGGAATTGATACAACAGCAGGATATGTTGAACCGTAAGAAAAAGAAATAGTATTTTTAAAAAGCTACAATGAATGCATGCTGCAGTCATTGTAGCTTTTTTTCAGGTCTTAGGGTGTATTTCTCAACAACTATGAAAATTATAATGGACAAAGAATAAATTGAAATTGTATATATAAGCTTCCAGCCTTCTGTGAAAACGAGAATATTCATTTTGGCGAGGATGCTTTGAAAGGCAGCCGATATAACTAATGGTACCAGCTTCCAATACCACCTGCCCAAAACACATACAAAAAGCACCAGGAGGAGAGTCTCAAGCATATGGGCACTGAAGATGAATATTATACTGGTTCTGTAAAAGTTACCCACTATTTTACTTACCAACTCCAGGCTGTAATGCTGCTTTCCCATAAGCAGCAGAAATGGAGCCGGGGTATGAATGATAAGGAACCCTATAAAATAGAAGGTCAATAATCGAGGTATATCATATCTGGCAGGGTACATTTTGGTAAACCACTTCCTGACGATTATAAGAAAGGCAGCGGTATTGATAACCGACATATAGTATTTCCACCAATGCTGCTCATATATGCCAAGCTCCGCAAACAGGTATTCGGGAAGCAGGAAGGCCGCTATGATCAAAGCAGATCCCAGATAGCCAAGAGAGTAGGTGACCAGCAGCATTGCCGCTGCAGGAAACATGGAAGCATTCAGAAAAAGGTGGCCTGTCAGGTTTTCAGCCCAGGGGTCTGTATATATGCCGGGTTTGTAAGCATAGGCATCAAAAACACCAAGGACGAGAAACTCGCCAAACCAGGTAATGCTGGATGTAAATAAATAGAATGCAACAAGCGTCGACAGCCTGAATTCATGCCTTTTCATATACATGGCAAAGACTGCAATTCCCACTCCCGCGGCAGTCAGACAAATATACCATAACAAACTCGTCATAGAGCACCTCTGAAATGTTGATTTTTATTTATGCTAGTATTTATCCCGGATTATCCTGATTTTATGAGACTTGTCGGTATTATTTTTTACTGAATCCTGCCGGATATTCAAGAAGAAATACAAGACTTTCATCACTTTTATATATAAAAATGGGCAATAATAATACGAATAATTATATGAGGGTGTTAAATTTGAAGGTAGCAATAATAGGAGCGGGAACCTCCGGCTTGTCCTGTGC
>JAEXXN010000230.1 GCA_023405875.1 Bacillota bacterium
CAGCTCTCCATCCTCAGAAACGGCTTTAGCCGCGGCGGCCCGGGTTTTTTCATCCACAAGAAGGACTTCTTTTCCTGAAAGTACATCCTGGAATTTTTTTCCCTGCCTGGCCAGCAGGTCCTCCACAAGCTTTCTCAAGCCGGCATAGGATTTTTGTGATTGCTCCCATAGTCTGTTGATTTCATCCACATCTGTATTTTTAGATGTGGGTCTGCTGTATGTGGCATTGCTGTCGGAAGCTTTTCCAAGCTCAAGAACAGCGGCTTGCTCCTCTTTGCTCTGTGCTGCTTCGGTCTTTTTACCGCTCTGCTTTTCCTTCAGCTCATAATTTTGATTGACACCTGCTGCTCCTTTTATGTTGCTGATCATTTTTATTACCTCCTTGTAATATCATTGCATCCTTACTTTATATATATCGGTAAATATCAGAAAAAACTTGACGGGTATAAAGGCAATTCCCTTGACAAATACATCACAATATCGTAATATTATAATATACTGATATAAGGAGGGGAGTGTGACCGGATGGAGGATATCAAAAAATATGAGGACACTGCGGAGCTTTTAAAGGCTATGGCACATCCCGTAAGGCTTTGTATAATAAAGGGACTGATGGATAAACAGTGCAATGTGACACACATGCAGGAATGCCTGGAGCTTCCGCAATCAACCGTATCCCAGCATCTGGGGATATTAAGGTCAAAGGGCATCATAAGGGGCGAGAGGAATGGTCTTGAGATAACCTACAGCGTAGTGAATGAAGCTGTGAAGAAAATTATTAACGCTTTGTATGATTAAAAAATTAAAATATCGGGAGGTCAAGTCATGGAGAAACAGAAACTGGTTGTAATAGGAGCCGTTGCGGCGGGAACAAAAGCTGCATCCAAAGCTAAAAGAGATAATCCGGACATGGATGTGAAGGTCTTTACAAGAGAAAGATATATAGCCTATGCCGGCTGCGGGCTGCCTTATTACATAGGCGGGATAATAAAGGAAAAGCAGGAGCTGCTTGTGAGGTCACCGGAAAACTTCAAGCTTGAGCAGGGAATCGACATATATATTGAGCATGAGGTAAAGAAAATCAATGTTTCTGAAAAGAAAATAACGGTTGAGAACCTGAAAAACGGGGAAACCGGCGAGTACTTTTATGACAAATTGATAATAGCGACCGGAGCTTCACCTATTGTCCCTCCCCTTGAAAATATAAAGCTTGCTAATATATTTACCTTGAGAAGCGTATCAGATGCATTTGCAATAAGAGAATTGCTGGATTCGGGTAAAGCAAAAAAGGCTGTTGTAGTAGGGGGAGGCTTTATAGGCCTTGAAGCGGCTGAGAATCTTAAGCACAGGGGTCTGGACGTCACTATTGTAGAGCTTGTACCGCACATATTGCCGCCCTTTGATGAAGAGCTTGCCTTAAATGCCCAGAAGCATATGGTTGAAAAGGGAGTCAGGATTTTGACGGGTGAAAAGGTTACGGGCTTTGAGGGTGACGGTGGAAAAGTCACCACAGTCAAGACCTCGGCGGGAGATCTTGAAGCTGACCTGGTCATACTGTCCATTGGGGTCAGGCCCAATACCGACATTGCTGTAGAAGCCGGAGTTGAGCTTGGTATTACAAGAGCTATAAAAGTAAACAAGTATATGGAAACAAATATTAAGGATATATATGCCGTAGGAGACTGTGCGGAAAATATCAACCTTGTTACCGGAAAGCCTGCATGGTACCCTATGGGCTCTACAGCAAACAAAACGGGAAGGGTAGCAGGGCATAATGCGGCATTGGAGGACCAACAGGAGGATCTGAAGGAAAGCCTGGATGGAGTTCTAGGTACTACAATCGTTAAGCTCTTTGATGTAAATGCAGCAAAGACGGGACTTTCGGAAAGAGATGCCGTTAAAGAAGGCTATGAGGTTGAAACAGTTGTTGTTCCTGCAAATGACAGAGCACACTATTATCCCGGTTATAAGCAGATAATTACCAAGCTTGTTGTTGATAAAAGCACCCACAAGGTGGTAGGCGCCCAGATAATTGGGGAGGGAGCAGTTGACAAGCCTATAGACATAATTGCCACTGCAATAACTTTGGGAGCGAAGGTAGAAGACCTGGCCAAGCTGGACCTTGCTTATGCACCGCCCTTTTCAACGGCAATGAGCTCTACGATCCTTTCTGCCAATGTCATGATGAACAAGCTGTCGGGAAGGGTGAAAACCGTTAAAGCTCCGGAGGTTCCCAAAATGCTTGATACCGGAAGCGTCAATGTTCTGGACGTGAGAGAAGAGGCTGAGTTCTTCATTTCAGCAATTCCGGGAGCTGCAAATATACCTATGAATGAGCTTGAAGAGCGGTTAAGTGAAATTGACAGGAACAAAGAAACGGTGATACTTGTGTGCAAGGTCGGCACGAGAGCATTTGTTGCTTATCTGAAGCTGCAGAAGCTGGGCTTTACCAATCTGAGGCTACTGGAAGGCGGGACTTGTGCTTACCCATACAAACTGGTTTAGAGGAGGAACAAGAAATGAAGGAAAAATATATCAATGCAAGAGGACTGCAATGCCCAGGTCCCATAGTGCAGCTTTTCAAGGTGGCAAAGGCATCCGACAGGGATGATCTTATAACCATAGAGGTTACGGACAGCGGCTTCAGGAAGGACATAGCGGCCTGGTGCAAAAAGACAAATAATGAGCTGTTAAGTCTTGATGAAGAAGCCGGAACAATTAAAGCAGTGATAAGGAAAGGTTAAGGTGGACTATGAGCAGCAAGACTATGATAATGTTCAGCGGCGACCTGGATAAAGCCATGGCCGGCCTTATAATAGCCAACGGCGCTGCTGCCATGGGTGATGAGGTTACCATATTCTTTACCTTCTGGGGACTCAATATATTGAGAAAAGCGCAGAAAATAAAGGTCAGAAAGACTTTCATGGAAAGAATGTTCGGATGGATGATGCCAAGAGGGGCGGAAAAGCTTGGGCTTTCTAAAATGAATATGGGCGGAATGGGTACGGCAATGATGAAGGATATAATGAGAAAGAAAAAAGTGAACAGCCTTCCTGAGCTTATTGACAGCGCTCAGGACATGGGAGTAAAATTTATAGCCTGCACAATGTCTATGGATGTTATGGGTATAAAGCCGGAAGAAATAATAGACGGTGTGGAATACGCAGGAGTAGCCACATACCTGGGTGAAGCAGACGAGGCAAACGTGAATCTGTTTATATGAAATTAGGGGGCTGTTGAATAATTGTAGAATAATGCGCAATATAAGGGCGGAACGGTTTAGAACAGTTCCCTACAGCCTATACATAAGCTTGTTGTTCCGTAGGGAACGGTTCGTAACCGTTCCGGCTGTTGCACATCCTTCTTGTTATACAACAGTCCCTTATGCATTTGCTGCAAATCCATACCATAAAGGAATACCGGGGCAATTGCCTATTGCCCATAGCCAATCGCCCCGGGTTCCCCGTATACGCCCCTGTATTCGGGAGACAGCATCACGGCTATCTTCCTCATGGAGTAGCCGGCACATAATTCCTCCCAGTCTGAACCCTCAAGGCATTCTTCTTTTGCCGGAAGGGTAAAAGGTTCGCCGATACTTACCTTGACCTTTGCCCTGCGCAGCTTCTCGCTGCCCATATCGCCGTCGTTTATGGGGAGGACCTTCTCGGTGCCCTCCAGGGCTATGGGGACAACAGGTACGCCGGCCAGCTTTACAAGAAGGATGAAGCCCTTTTTGACACTTATCAACGAGCCTGTTCTGCTTCGTGTACCCTCGGGAAATATGACAATAGACCCGTTTTCCTTCAGATGCTTGAGAG
>JAEXXN010000233.1 GCA_023405875.1 Bacillota bacterium
CCTACAGCCTATACATAATCTTGTTGTTCCGTAGGGAACGGTTCGTAACCGTTCCGTTTGCTGCACATTCTTACAATAAAGGCTTGCAGGGATATTTTAGAAATAGGAGGTATATCGGATATGTGGCAAAGAATTGCCGGTAATTTGTTCGGATACAATAAGCACCGAAAAAGCTCGGCCTTAGCCATAGTGTTGATGCTCATATTGATTTCCGGTTTATGCGCAGCTTGCACCGTGACACAAGAGGTTAAAAATACCCCTTCGGATGAAATAACCGGAATTGCATGGAAGTTTATAAATAAGGATATCGATAATTATGAATTGAATCCGGCAGTAAAGATCACCGACAGCAAGATCACACGGCTGGAGCTGCTGGAGAGCTTCGATAATTTGGCAGATGCGCCTGTCTATGTTTACGCACTGGAATACCGCCTGCTGCCGGAGGACTTGAGCAAGGTGGTACTGGCCGGGGGAATAGATTATGATGAAGAAGGCTGGCTCAAGGAAACTTGCAGTATGGGCAGCCCGCTGCTGGTCATCACCCATAAAGCCGGTAAGCCGGAGCATATCGGCACCCTTTGGACCGGAGCTGTGAATGAGAAAGGCGGACTGGAGGCAGAGCTTCCGGACTTATTGGAACGCATTGCTTTGCAGGAAAAAGAAACACCGGTAGAAAAAGCAATATTGCAGTATTATGGAGATACTTCCGATCCAATATTTATTTATAAGCAAATGCCCTTTGAGGACGGCACACTTGTACTTGCCGAAAAGCTTGAAGATGGAGAGCATTATCCTGATCTGCATTTCGTTGATTCCGGGAACAAGGTGGAATACCTCACCCGGGGCAGTTACTGCTGGACCCTCAATTATACGCAGTTTAAAGGCCGCTGCATATATTTCGGGCTTGCAGGGGTAGAAACACGCCAATACGACGACAACCCAATCCCCGTTAAAAAGGTGGAGGCTTTATTCTCTGACAAAACGGTCAGTGGAATACCGGGAGAAGCTGCTACTGTGCAAATTAACCCAATGGGGAAGGACGTAGAAGCATTTAAAAACCCCCAAGGTTATATACTGCCTGTGGAAGGCAGGGATATGCCCGGGGATTTTGTTTTCACCTTTGAAAATGGGGAAAGCAAGTCGATATCCAAAATGCATATTGAGCGCAATATTGGCAATATGCCGGACTACCTTAAATCCAAGGAGGAGGCGGTATATAATTCCTTTGCCTTTACATTTACACCGATGCTGACGCCGGCAGAATGGGACAAAGGCTATAAGGACGGAGAGATATGCCTTGAGGGTAAAACCGACCATAACGGCAACCGCAACGCCAGCTTTTTAAGGCCGGCAGGGCATATGAGCCTGGTTGATTCCTTCATCATACCCCAGGATATCAGAGCCTTGTATCTTTCTGACAATTACCCAAGGACAACCGGCTTTTCTGCCGGTGAGACAGTTACAGTCAGGTATCCGGAAAAACGGGAGTTAATGGATTGCCGTATTTTGAGGCTTACAAGGGCTAAGGCTGAAAAGGATATAGGTCAGGACAGCTTTGGAGTTGTTGCTGTGGATGAAAAGAAACAACTCATATTGCCGGAAGAAAAGGGGTACTACCTATTCCTGCTTCGGACTGTTGAGGATAAGGAAATTCAAACCTATACAAGCATGTTTATAATTAAGTAGCTTTGTGTCCGGCACCTATGCGGAATACGCCCCAAAACATATTTTTAGAATAATAACGAAGCAAAAGATGTCTCCCGACTCTTATAGGCGGCTAGTACCGCTTTCTTTGCCCAACAGGCGGTGAGCATATCTCCCGCCTCGTTGAAACGCTCGGGTAGGTTTTTGCAAGTCTGCAAAAACCCTCATTGAAATCTTGTTATAAACTAAAGGAGGATTGGAATGCAGGAAGAGCAAATTGTCAATAAACAGCTGGAATACTACAATAATCATGATATTGAAGGGTTCGTTTCAACGTATAGCAGTGATGTCAGGATTTTTAACCAGGGTGAAGCAGAGCCTTATATTGATGGAATAGAAGCATTAAGGAAAAGGTATGCCGAAAGGTTCTCCATTCCGGATTTACATGCGGAAATCACAAACAGGATGGTACTGGGAAGCTTTGTGATAGATCATGAGAGTATTACCGTCTCAAAGGAAGCTGCGGTTACCTCGGCTATTGCAGTTTATGAGGTGAAGGACGGGCTGATACAGAATGTATGGTTTATGAGAGAGTAGATGGTGATTTGATATGGCAGACAAAGAAAAGGGTTTTTTTGAAAGAGTATATGAAGTAGTTGCCCTGATACCGGAGGGCAAGGTTGCAACTTACGGGGGCATAGGCAGGCGGTTGGGATATTCAAGAGGAGCCAAGATAGTCGGCTGGGCTATGAGAAGCGCACCGGAAGCCTTGAAGCTGCCCTGCCACAGGGTGGTCAAAGCAACGGGAGAGCTGGCCCCCGGGTATGTATTCGGAGACTATGAAATCCAAAGGGCAATGCTGGAAGCTGAAGGGATAACCTTCAGGGCAGATGGGACTATCGATATGGAAAGACACCTCTGGGAAGGCTCAGCATTGGAGTTTAAGTAGAATGAGGATATAAAAATGAAAGCTTATTTAAAAGGTTGTATAATTATCTCTTTGCTTCTGACAGTATCATTATTGTCAGCTTGCACAGGGAAAATGACACAGGAGCCACATCTGAAAATAATGGCAGGAGAGCAGGAGATCCGGGGAATATACTATGGAGATCGATATAATCAGACCAAGGGCGAAATAGAAAAAAGGCTGAAAAAAGCAATGGAGGACAATAGCTGGGAAGAGTTGCCCTATGTAGCCTTGAATGAAATAATTACAGTAGAAGCAGAAAATTTTCAGACGGAGGAGTTCAAAGTTTCTGAC
>JAEXXN010000236.1 GCA_023405875.1 Bacillota bacterium
TTTCAATCATGCGCTGCTTATGTTCTTTATATTCCCTTACGCTTGCAGGAACTTTCGCTCCTTCCCTTGCCTTTATTTTAAAAATATTCTTGACTTTGAACCACATACCGCCCTTCCCAGAATTGGCGGTAATATTGTCCAGTTCTTTTTCATCTACTGCACCTTCTTCATAGTAAGCTCCTCCAAGACCTTCAACACTCATAGCCTCCAGTTCTATTTCATCGGCCTTGTTATGCATTACCTGTGGGATTTTGATGTTTCTTATCTCGCCGAATCCATACGGGGTATTTTCATCGTAATAGCAGACCTTATACACAAAGGGGTAAAGCCCATCGTCATAAACATATGGCACATATTCCAGCAACACATTATTTGCTACATACGCACAGTGTATTCCTTCAAGTATGCCGTTGGCCATATCCTTATATTCTTGTGCCTTATAATAGTCAACATTAGTGCTCGGAGGCAGTAACTCTTGTGCCTTCTGCAAAAATCTTTTTCTGTATTCATCGGGAACAATCCTAGGCATTCCCTTATGCCATCCCTCAATTAACCATACCTGCTTCGGGTCTGAGCCTTCATCCTGAAGATCATTGTCATTAGTATCTTCCGATACATATTCGCCCATATCAGGCCAACTTTTCTTTATGAAACTTAGTTTCTTTCTAAATTTCCTATGTATGAATGCACATTCCTGAAGTCTCTCTTCAAGGTCGATTATAGCCGGGTCGAAGAATATATTGCGTCTATCCTGATATAAAACTCTTACGTCCCCTATCCACCTGTCCGGGCCAACTCCACCTATCCAATCCTTATCCCACAGCACAGATGCTATATATGGGCCGTAAGATATACCTTGTAAAGTTATCTTTTTCCATGTTGACCGGAAGTTGTTGCGCTTGTCATTCATTTTTATAAGATGAGTCAGCTTTTCGGCTACCGAATAATCGTCGTCACCGTCTGTAGTATCATCTTCTTGACCTTCAACAGAGACTTCAGGAGTATTTGCAGTCATTGCAGCATGCATGTTTATTATTGCAGGGAAGATAAAGTTGTCTACGCTGTTCGGTCTTGTTTTCCTTGTTGACCTTTTCCGATAAGCAAATGATGTACTCCACTGATCTCCAGTGTACATCTTGTATTCATCTTCCCACGTTTGCTCAATCCCTTGGTCTGTTATAGTAATACCATCATCACTATAATTAGTTCCTCTAACACTTTCTGCGTTTTCTTGATTCTGCACTATTTCATGAAGTATTTTCTGTTCCTCCGGCGTGTTTGGGTTTTGAGTATTTAAGTTATTTTCTTTATCCACAATATCACCTCCTAATCAAAGAAGTTATTAGCCCTAATCTCTTCTTGTGTTGGCTTTTTAAATGGTTTTGGCTTTACTGTTTCTATAAAACTTGAAACCTCCGATACTATAGGCATACCTTCCGGAGGCTTTCCTTCACGTTTTGTATAGCCAAAATAAAATCCGCTGTAAAAAGCGGTTATTATGAATATTCCAAATATGATTAAAATTGTTATCATGTTACAACCTCCTAATCAAACCAACTATTCAGGTTTCTACCCCTATAGTCTTCTTCATCGTCACCATCAACATCTTTTGATTTAATGCCCACCGCGTAGCTCTGCTGACTTCTTATCTCATTCGCTATCATATCAGACATGAGCACATCATCATGCTTGCCACTTTCTGCATCTGGTCGGTTATTCTCATCTTCTACAAAGGTTAATGCCTCATCAATCATAGTTATATCGTTGAACAGTTCAATATGCTCTTCTATCATGTCTATTTCTTTGTCTATTATCAAGGGCCTTGTATTGCCGTCCGTCCGCCATCCGTACTTTTTGATGTATTTATGCTCTATATCATCATATGCTTGCCTTACATATTGCCGTGGATAATGCAGCCTTTCAAGCTCTTCTATTGGTGCTGTATTCCAGTTCATTTCTATGCCTATCAATGCTGTGCTGAAATATATGCCCGTGCAATACATTTGATGTGTAAAGGGCTTACTGTTCCTTAGTTGCATATGTAACACAGCGCACCGATTACCGGTATTGTTGTTTATAACGGTTCCTGCGTAAAAATCTTTCCCCTCGCCTTTTGTATCACCAGCCAGAACATACGGATAACCCGGCTTTACATCTTCATATATCGTTATAAACCCATTAGGATCATCAACCCATCTGATAGAATTTTGAACTATATAGTCCTGGGTATCAGGGTTATTCCATTCAAAAGCAAAACGTCCTTTCTTTGGATGACGTTCAGTATATATCTTTTTCAGATATTCTTTTCGTGCTATCAGTTTTTCCTTGTTGAATACGCATCGTCCCGAAGCTAGGAATGCTTCATCGGGATTGCACGGATACTCTTGAAGGATCATTTCTTTCTTGTCTTTCCACTTGTTGTAATACCAGTATAGTTGGCTCCAATCAAGCGAATATGTTTCAAGTATCTTTTTACACTTCCAATATATCCACTTCTCTTCTTTAGGATCTGCTTTTAAGTTGTCCGGTGATTGCTGCACCTTTCCCTTAAAGGCAGTTTCCTTCTCCGTGCTCTCAAAATACAATCGATACTCAGATGTTTTCCACCACTCAAAGAATAAATTTTCGTAATTATTATCATCATCCCACATATCTTTGTACTGGTTATAACCATTAGGTGTAGACTCCAGTATCTGGATACTGTCTTTCGTGAGAGCTTCCCCTAAACCTGTCATAACACTCGTTAATCCGGGCCAGAATGCTGCCTCAGATCCATGAAAGAAATTTAATGTCTTACTACGCCCAACATCTTTGTTACCGGCTGTAGCTACCTCCCAGGAGCTGTTGATTTTGTCAAAATACAGCTCACGTTTAGAGTTATATTTTGTAGAGGGCTTAAGAACCTCTGGTAGTTTATCAAAGCTAAATTTAGCTTTGGTGCTAAATATTGATTCGGTATTGCCTGCATCATCAGCCAGCGTAAACCCAGCATAATTCTTTTTGAGTATTGATGATGCCAACTGATACGCCGTAATAATGGTTGTAAATCCGCCCTGACGTCCTTTAAGCAACAGAAATTTAAGATGCAGCCTCTTGCCGGCTTTATAATCAATAATAGCTTGATTTAATATGTCGATAAACTCCCTCTGAAGTTCGTTAATAAAAAATGGCACCGTTTCGCGCTCTTTGTTGACCACAATAAATACCATCTCTATTAAGTATTCCGGATTATTTTGAAGTTCGGGAACAATATCGGGATTATTCAGCATATGTTGAGCAACTGCCTTAACGTACTCTCTGTCTTTTTCTATATCGTGATGCTGATCCCATTGTTCTTTCCTTTTGCCTATTATCTGTTGTGGAGTATACATATTATCACACCTTTGTTGGATTTATGCATGATTTAAAATATAAACCTGTGTATTTTTGATATTTTTATCCATCATAGTGTATATTAATGCATTATTTTATAATATCCTCTAGTTTATTAACCAGATTTACATTTGCATCTACCTCATGCTTATCCTTGTAATGCTCAGGTAGTCTATTCTTTAGCATAAATATATTCATAGTTGGGTTAGGAGGGTTATACCGTTCTACTTCTACTACCTTTATTTTCTCTATTGGGTACATCCTTCCGTCTATTTCTTCATAACCCTTCACTTTAAAAGCCTGCTGCTCTTTATAAAAAAATCCAACTGATTGTGTAAAGGCTGAATTAAGCAGCTCACCATTAGCGACTTCTTTCCCCTTTTTTATAGCCTCACGAAACTCACTCTTGTCACGTTTCCATTCGTATAGCAGCTTGCAACTTATACCTAACATCTTAGCTATCTCAGCATCGGTAGAGCCTTGTTTGGCCCAACCACAAACAGAATCAAGCTTATCTACCATATTAAGTTCATCCCATTTATTTGGTCGTGCCATATCTCTCACCTACCCATAATATAATAGGCAGTCGAGAAGGAGGTCTTAACTCTATCCCGACTGCCTATGTGTTTTATAATAAAAAGAAGCCTTATTCAGACTTCCTAATCGCAATCTCTGTTCGATTTTTGGTTCCTAGCTTACGGTTTATATTCCTTATGTGGCTCTCTACCGTACGTTCCATACATCCTAGTTGCTCAGCTATTGCCGCATTGCTTAGTGCTTGATTTCGAATATAATCAACTATGCTTTGTTCAGTTGGAGTAAGATTGCCTCTCATATTATTTTTCATCCCACTTATGGAAATCAAAAGCCGAATGATTTTCAATTACTTCAACTGTTTTCCCCGATAACTTGATATATGGCTCAGAATAATCATCTTCAATATACACTGTTTTATTCTCAAGTATTTTACCGTTTGCTAGTTTAACCTTTTGCCCTGTTATTTTTCTCATTTTTTCTTACCCCTTTCATTTTGGCTGCTTTACTGCTGCCCTATGATTAGAGTATATATTAATTCTGCGTATTGGTACATAGGTCTTTAGTCCTATCTTTTAAATTATTAAGTACATTAATTAGCTTTTTGATATATCTTTTCCTTTTCTGCCTTTCTGCAATCCCTTTTCTTATTTCCTTATATCTTTCAGGATTCTTTTCTTTCCATTGCTGAGCATACTTCCTGTTATATTCTCTCTTTTCTTCTAAGTGGCTATAATAATGTTTCTTCCATGCTTTATTGATTTTTTCTCTATTATTTTGCTGATATTTCTTTATGTATGCCTTCTGCTTTTCTGTTTTCATGTAATAATAGTTTTTATTTCTCTCCAGTATATGCTCCCGATTCTTTGCATAATAATTCTGCCAGTATTCCTGCCAATGTTCTGCATTTTTCTCTCTCCATTGCTTCTGTTTCTCTGCACTCCAAGACATTTCTATCACCCATCAATATTATAACCAATTATCACATGCAGCAAACATCAGCTAAATTTATATTTCCCACTACCCCACCCGCCAGCACGTTATGTGTCAATCTGGCACCTATATAAAAGCTATTAAGCTATAAATATCAAGGGAAGCTGCCTATCATTTCAGCAACTTCCCTTTGCGTGATATATCCTCTTTGCGTGTCCAATTTAGGCATAAGAAAAGCACCCGACATATTTATCGAGTGCTAGGCATACCTATATACCATAAGTATAAACTATATACCGTCAAATTTCAAGTACTTTTTAAATAAAAAGAAGCCTTGTTCAGACTTCGATTTTTATATCCCTTGCATTAGCAAGGAGCCTTATGTAATTTGCTCTGTCCAATCCTAGCTTCTTTGCCTTATCATCCAGCTTTGTTAATAACTCTGTTTTTTCTTCTGCAGTTTTACATTCCACTCTTATTTCTGCATATATTCTTGCCATATTATTACCCCTCCCTTAAACTAGATTCTCATTTCCCTATGGCAAAATCTCATAATCTGTAATTTCCAATATCCCTCTTTTATTTTTATCTACCGACATAAAAATGCACGGAGCGTCAGCCGCTCTATAGCCGGTGCTATAATCACCATTATAATAAATAAATATCGATTCATTTTTTCTGAACTTCCATAACCAATCATAAAACTGCTTACGAACACAAGCTTCCTCATAGTTACAAATATATTCTGGTTCACGCCGTGTCTTGGCTTGTAAATACGGTTTTTTCTTGTTGTAGCTCATAAAATATAATGGCTTTCCGTATATTACGCCATCTACAACTCTTTCAGAGGACTTTATAAATATTCCCTCTTCTTCTTTTTCGACATACCTAAACTTTCTAAAAATTTCCAATACCTCTTTCATTTAAACCACTCCCTATAAGCTTTGCTTTTTCATTTTCCAGGTCAACCTTTAATCTTGTAAGATTGTTGTTATAGAATTTTATAAACATACCTCCCAATCCCATATCAACAATATCCGCTTTTTTAATATTATGAATTTCTTCAAATTTATAGCATAACCAAGACATACATTCTTTTCGAGTTGTTTCAGTCCAATAATTTTTTGGTACTTTGTTAAACTGCCATACCTTATATTCATGGGGATACATGAACTCAACTATATTAAAGATACAATTTTGAAAGTAAACATCAAGCATTCCACCTAATTTATTTTGCTCCATTATCGCCACCGATAGCTCGCTTACAAACTGTTCTTTAGTCCAGTTATATTTTTTAATTAACCATGTTATAGCTTTCTGGCATGTCTCTTCTGTCCAATAAGCATTAGGTACCTGATTAAATTCCCAAGCATTAAATTTGTTGGGATAAACAAAATCTATTACTGCAAAAGGGCTACCATTATACAGTTTATTAAGTAAATAGCTTAACTTATATTTTTTTAAAAAGGTTGAATTAATATTAAGAATCTCTTGTTCGCTCAGTTTTAATCTGCTTTCTACCAAATACCTTATTATTTCTCTTATTTCTTCTTCGCTGCATTCTTGCCAAAAGTATAGAGGAAACCTATTACGTTTCCCCTCAAGTATCTCGTTATATATATCTACTACACTAGGAAAATCTTTATTTTCCATAAGCTTCTTCTAATGCTAACATTGCTTCATAGCTTATTTCTTCACTCAGTCCAGCAAAATTGCTGAAATCTTCTCTTACTCTGCCTTCTCCACAATCAATGCTACCTTCAAAGCCATCGGCCAACATTTCTTCAGATACTTTTCTCCACTCTCTGTATTGCTCCATTAATTTATTATCCATTTTTTTATCCCCTTTCAATTTCTTATCTTACTTATATTGTACCGTACAACGTACCGTATGTCAATAGGTTTTTAAATATTTTTTACAAAAAATAAAAAAAGGGGGTAACCCGAAGGCTACCCCCTACTATGTTTCGTAAACTATTCTTATATCCTTCTTGGCTGGTTTTTTCCTCTTTTTCCCACTGTTGCCTCCACCCTTAAAAGAAGGTTCTCCAGGAGGCAATGGAGCTTTATAATTTATCCCGTATGTCGATTCTGCCAGCCCAAATATTAAGGTTTCAGGTGAGCTTACATCACGTACCGTTTTCTTATATTCTCCACGTTCCGGCTTATCTGGAGCCCACCATTGACCATTACATATAGGACAGTGATACATGTTATCTTCTTTTACATATAACATTTCTACATTCCCTGGGCATTGTGGACAATTCATCAACCCACCCCCTTCATAGCCCTCTTAATCGATCTCTTTGCTGCCGTATATCCCGATTGGCATCTGCTTTCGTTATAGTTTGCTAATTCGGTTTGCTGCTTTACATATGTTTCCCTGTCTGTTATCTTGGCAAAGCAGTCTTTAGGCTTATGCTTAAAGGCTTCACAACCTCCTGGTGCATTACGGTAACAGCCTTTACATTGTTCCATCTGCTCACCCCCCAATTTCCTTTCGATTCCTCCAACTGCACGCTTTATCTGTTACCCTACGTTTTCGTATATGTACCTTTGCATGTATACAGGTACAATGTCCATATTTTTTATTACCACAGTCCATCTTTAGCCAGTAGCAGCCGAAGCATTTATCCATTGCCGCACTCCCAATCCCTATAGAGTTTGAACCAATCTTCAGCTCTCATGGTGATTAACCATTCACAATTGTTTTTGCGGTGCGCTACTATGGGTATGCTACTCTTTGCATCTGCCTTGCTCTGGCTCATGGCCTTTTCTATATTAAGGCTTTCTACACGCTTTACCTCTATATGGATCCCTGGTAATCCTACTACATCATCACCATCCAATCCGTTGTATTGTTGGCCTCTCCTGGCTTCGTATCCATAACCCCGGCATACCTTGGCAAATTCACGTTCCCCGTTCTTTCCTTTCTCCCGGCTGTTCAAAATATCAATCCCCCTATCTTGCCGCCTTGATTGCCTTTTGTACTGTATCTGCCTTATACCAGTTGTATTCCAACCTCGTCTTATCCTGCACCCTCTGCAGTTCCCTCTTAGCTGCCGCAAGTAAGTATTGCATATGTCTTATAGCCTTATTAAGTGGTACTCCATTACGCCACATTGTTTCTATATCCCTTGCGCAGAGCATTAGGCTGTGGTTTATTTCCATAGGATACCCCCTTCGTATTCTCCCTGTGATGCGACTTAATAGTCGGACCGTGTTATGCGGCATATAGTACAGTTACAAGCAGTACCATGATCCTTTTCCTTGTATTCGGTTTCGCACTTGCTACAATACTTTTTGCCCTTTTCATGGTGATCTATCTCTCTGCCGCAATATATGCATTTATTCATATAATTAACCTCCTTCAAACTCTTACTCTTACATAATGT
This sequence comes from Bacillota bacterium, assembly GCA_023405875.1. Lineage (GTDB taxonomy): Bacteria > Bacillota > Clostridia > Lutisporales > Lutisporaceae > BRH-c25. Next base: position 8,235 of record JAEXXN010000236.1, read on the forward strand.
CCCTGAAATGTGTCACATTTCATGATCCCAAATATTCAACTTCCCCTTTGCAGGAATCGGATTAGCAAACAATATTGGATTGTCAACCGTCCATCCGTAACGATTATCTGAATAATCCCCAAAGGCATTTTCTTGTTCGGATATATCGTGTCTCAATTCCTCTGTCGAAGAATAGTAAAGCACATTACATTTGCCTATTATCGCTCCTATCGGAAGATTATGAGCATTATATCCATGCTTTGCTAATATGCTTTTAAAAGGTTCTTGCTCACAGACTTTCTTATCTAACTTCTTGCTTGCATGTATATACAACTCCCCTGAAAAATTCTTAGGTCTCCACGATCTCGTTTCAATCTTTTTTTCACCAAGAACTATCAGCGTAGCCCAAGGTTGTATTAACGATAAAACTTTCATAATAATCTCCTTTCATAATCAAAATGTGCAACACCTAATATGCTTTTCTACCCTTACCTTTAGTCAATCCCCAAGCTTCGGGACATTCAATTTCTTCTGCCATCTTGTAACATTCTTCATATAATTTGCATCCATAAGCCTTACAAACTTTATATAGAATCGTTCTTTTAACAAAGCGTCCTGACGGTTTATTAACTCCATTTTTCCAAACTACTATATATGTTTTATCTTCATTTAGCTGGATGAGGGGAGTTTTATATCCATATCCCATACACTCTACCTCCTCCGAGCTTCTTTTGAGTATTGCACATAATAATCAAACTGTGTCTTAGCAATCCCAATAACCCTGCTCGGATTCTAAGTTATCAATATATTCCCAGATATTTTCTGCGCCATCTGCATGCTTAATTTCTTCAATCTGTTCTTGTGTATATCCGCTTTCCAGAAACAGTGATTCCAGTTCTGTAAGCACTTCATCGGCTTCATTGTCTATATCAGCAATATTAATTACATCAATCTCCAATATTTATTTTCCTCCCTCCAGTGCCTTTTCTGCTGCTTCACGGGTGGTAAATACGATTTTGCCGAAATCAGAAATCGAGAAATAGTGAATTATAAATTCCCCATTGTAGTTGAGCCTAATCTGATTACCACCGCTGCGATAAAATGTGAGGCTTTCTACAACCGATTCGTACACTTGTTTGGGTTTTCCAAAGTCTGCCTCATCTGTTGTGACGTTGTACGGCGATGTAATGCAATATACCATATCCCCTGCTTTCACCTTGGCAATCTCCCGTACCTGCTCAGTGGCTAGTTTCAGTGTCTCTATATCAGCAAAGTTATGGTAGTCACCGGCATCAGTAGAAAGGGATTTTATTACTTCGCTTACCCTACCTATATCCCCACGATACAAATAGGCAGAACCACATGTATTTGCAACATCAACCATGTCCTGTAATATCTCGGTGGCTTTTGCAGATGCTTCCCTCATTGCCGCCACCTGCCCCCGGAGCTGCTTAATCTGCTCCCACTGCTCTGTCCTGTATTTTGTATGTGCTTCGTTCCAGGTTATGTGTTGGTCCACATCTAATTCTAAGGATTCTATTTCCTTCTGCTGAAATTTCATTATATTGATAAAATCATCCTTTGTTGTCCCGTTGTGCGTTACAAGTACCATTTCGCATTTCACAGCTAATCGCTTTTCTTCTTCGGTCATATTGCACCAATCATATTTCATTTGCCCTTTACACCATCCTCTCAAATAGGCTTATTAAACTGCTCGCCCCTAAAAATTACGATCATATTCGGGAACGGAGCATTATATTTATTACCACTAAACTTTAACCTGCCTCTGATGAATCGGATCTCTGCTTTACCATAAATATAATCATGGAACCATTTTGTATCTGTTCTTGCAGGTAATAGGCATACTACCGTAGATCCTTTTAAACTTGTTTCATATGCTTTCTTTACCCAATGTCCTATTTCTCTACCGTACGGAGGGTTCATCCATAGACTTGAATAAATACCAGCATTGTTTTAATCCATCCATTTCTTTAGTAAAATAAGTTGGGCATTTGTGGTTCTTCCAATTTGCACATACATCAACTTCAAACACAAATTCAGAGTCCAATTCGGTAAATAAATCTATTGGTGTTTCCCATTCATCCGTTTTGCTGCTAAACATAAGATCCGTATTCATTCTACCTCACTCCAAACATATCTATCTGTTCAAAACTTGATCCCTAATTCCTTAATTTTTGTACCAACGATCTCACGCCTCAGCCATTCCCGCTGGAACCTTCTCCATGTCTTATCCTCGTTTCCGTCATCATCCTTGAATAGCATGGCGTATGGTACAAATCCGGCTTTGATCGTATCAATCAGACGCTTTTCTGCCTTTTCGAATGTATCTCCTTGATACCCAAGCAATACATAGCAGCCACATGAATGACTCTCAAAAGTAAATCCTCCGTCACGCAACATCTTTCCAGCTTGCACAAGCGGTTCGTAATCATCGGGAGTGTCATAAGCAAAATACATTCTGCGAGTTTTTACCCGTTTTAGCATTTCAATATGCCAAGATTTCAAAATTTTTGCTTCTAGCCCTCCAACAAACTCAGGTTTTTCCGGCTGTCTTAAAAGCATTTCTTCTACAGCTAAGATGTGTTCCAAATCCCCTTCAAGAAAGTTATCATCACATATAATCCATCCATCTTTTATCTGTAGTTTGGAATACTTCCCCTGTCTTTTGGGAACCTTACAGAACCAGCAGTTGTTATCACAGCCCCTTGAAGTAAATGTATAACCTATTTTCATATACCGACCTGGAACGAATTCTCCAGCAGGTTTTCCATATGCAGGGGCGTCTACTTTCACAGGAACACCTACCCACCGCCAATTTTCTGCTATATCTTCAGCCTTTGCTTTGTCATATGTGAATGTAACTGAGATATGTATTTCGTCTACCTCTGGAAAACCTATCAAAGGAGGGTTATTGGAGAAGTAGGCTAATTCATCCCTGGGCGTCGCTTTTGTGATCCTTGGAAATACCCTTGCTATACGCACTACCTCACCCCGCTTTCCTAGCCTTAGTAAGCAACTTTATAATATAAGAGCTGCTGTAATAATATTTCTTACTTAGCTGCTCTACTGCCTTATCTCTGCACAATCCCTGGTCCCTTAGCTTTTTGTAGTCTGTTAATATATCTTTCATATTGCCCTCTCAATATCTGCTATAGCTTGTAATATTGGATATACCTGTTGAGGCACTACCGCATTCCCTAGACACTTAAGTTTGTCCATCCTATTGGGAATCCCATCAGCTCCTCTACATATTCTGGGTGTGGGTAAATTGTCCCAACTGTATCTTCCGTAACCAAGTAGTATTTCAGACTGTCCTTTCTGTGCTTTCTCCAATAATTGCTTTTGCACCCGCCCCTGCAGTCGGATGCCTGTGGAGTTGGCAACAACGAATACCCTGTCTCTTTTGTGAAATGCCCCAATAGATATAGCTGGAACAGATATTGCGACTGCTTCAAAACCCTTACTTTCCAGCGCATGTATTTTTTCATATACGACACCGTTGGATATGCTCCCAGTAACATTTTCATTAATAACCCAACCTGGCTGCACTTCTTCGATGACTCTAAGCATTTCAGGCCAAAGATAACGCTCGTCGGCAGTGCTTTGCCTTTTTCCTCTGTTACTGTGTGGCTGGCATGGGTCTCCACCGGACAAAACTGTAATTGCTCGTATCCCTTTGCTTCTGATGAAATCCACTGTAAGCTCATGTAT
>JAEXXN010000277.1 GCA_023405875.1 Bacillota bacterium
GCTGTATATCCCTCATATGCTGCAGCTTTTCCATTTCCTTACGTGATTCCTTTTCTATCGCAACCTTGTTCCCCTGTTGCCCTCTCAGCAGATTTAAAAAATACATACCGATTACAACAGCAAAAAACAGCTGAATAATCATTAATATTTGTGTCATCGTATCTTCCTCCCTCTCATATGCAAATCCGGTGCTAAGTAAATTCGTACCTGCAAATATCGTTCTTCCGAAAGCTTTCACAGATAAGCGGCCTGCAACATATTCAGCCTCGGTAGTATTATTTGCCCATGACTGTTTTTTATCCCGAGGTATTCATTTTTCTGGGAACATTTTTGTTTTCATTGTCGTCTGATGTGAGTGGGAATAATTCGATGAAGAGTTGAATATTTTAGAATAAGCCTATTTATGATAATTAAACTTGTTGTGCTATATATAATTTATATTGAACATGCTAAAATTAATTGTATAGTCTGCAGCTATATATTTTTCAATAAATAGCTTATATCAAAATTCAAATATTGCAGAAGCATATACCATGGTTTTATAGGCTGCCTGCTTCTTCTTTGAACCTTCTTTAATTCAACCTGTTTATATTGGGTATCTGACAATGGTGCGGCGTGTGATCCGAGCCAGCAAGCTAAAGTTCTTCGGAAATGTATAGGAGGTGTATATATGCCGGTTGCAAAAATTCATATATCCTCGACAGTACTTCCTTTTCAGAAGCCTATAATGGTAAAGGAAATAAGGAAATCGATGGTGGAGCTTCTAAGTATAGATGAACAGGTAGGCCAGGTCATTTTGTACGAGGCTCTCCCCCAGCTCAGAAGCATTCATGAAAGCAGAAGCAGCAGCTTTGTATATGTTGAGCTGACAATGTATCCGGGGAGGAGTCCCCAGGTCAAGGCTGCACTGCTCCAGAGGATATGCAGCATAATTTCAAAATATGCCGAGGTGGATATTAAGGATATAAACTGCTGTATAATAGAAATACCCCAGGAAAATTGGTATGGAGGAATAAGTCACAATTAGGGATTAAAAAAACCGGTCGGGATAAACCCAACCGGTTCTGTTTGTTATGCAGTACCTTTTCGTGCCTTCTGGCCTTTCCTGGATTGCTTTTTGGCAGCCTTTTTGGCTCCCGGCTCAAGGCACACTATTTCAGGCTCCTTGTGCTCCAGTATGGCTTCTCTGGTAACTATGCACTTGTCTATATCATCCCTTGAGGGGATCTCATACATTACATTCAGCATAGTCTCTTCAAATATCGCCCTCAGTCCTCTTGCACCGGTCTTTCTGTCCAATGCCTTCTGTGCGATCTCCTGGATCGCCTCATCCTGGAATTCCAGGTCAACATTATCAAGCTCAAAAAGCTTCTGATACTGTTTTACCAAGGCATTCTTGGGCTCTGTGAGTATCTGTACAAGTGCCTTTTTATCAAGAGGATTAAGAGTTACTATTATGGGAATCCTTCCTACAAATTCGGGTATAAGCCCAAACTTCAGAAGGTCCTCAGGCATTATCTTCTTTAGTATCTGACCGATATCCTGCTGTTCCTTTGATTGTATATCAGCTACAAAGCCCATTGATTTTTTGCCTGTTCTGCTCATTATGAGCTTTTCCAGGCCGTCAAAGGCTCCGCCGCAAATGAACAATATATTGGTGGTGTCAATCTGTATGAACTCCTGGTGCGGGTGTTTCCTTCCGCCCTGGGGCGGAACGCTTGCTACAGTACCTTCAAGTATCTTCAGGAGTGCCTGCTGCACACCTTCACCGGATACATCTCTCGTTATTGAAGGGTTCTCAGATTTTCTTGCTATCTTATCAACCTCATCAATATACACTATGCCCTTCTGTGCTCTTTCAATATCGTAATCCGCATTCTGAATCAGCTTCAAAAGGATATTTTCTACATCCTCACCTACGTAACCGGCTTCAGTCAGGGATGTGGCATCTGCAATTGCAAAGGGGACATTCAGCATTTTCGCCAAGGTCTGCGCAAGCAAAGTCTTTCCTGAGCCTGTCGGTCCGATAAGGGCTATATTGCTTTTCTGCAATTCTACATCGTCGATCTTGTAATCGGAATTTATTCTTTTATAGTGATTGTAAACAGCAACTGCCAAAGCTTTTTTTGCTTCATCCTGTCCTATTACATACTGATCAAGGAAATCCTTGATCTGTGCAGGTTTTGGAACATCCTGAAGCTCAGTATCCAATTCCTCGTCAAATTCCTCGTCAATGATTTCCTGGCAAAGTTCGATACACTCATCACAAATATATACCCCTGGGCCTGCTATCAACCTTCTGACCTGCTCCTGGTTTTTTCCGCAAAAGGAACATTTCAGTTGTTTCTTTTCATCAAATTTAGCCATCTTTTCACCTCACTCTACCTTCTCTTAACAAGGATCTCATCAACAATACCGTAAGCCTTTGCCTCCTCCGCTGACATGAAATAATCTCTTTCAACATCTCTTTCGACTTTTTCAATGGGCTGCCCTGTTTTCTCACTGAGTATCTCGTTTAATTTCTTCCTGCTCTTTATAAGCCTTTCAGCATATATGCCTACATCCGTAGCTTTCCCCTGTGCGCCGCCTGAAGGCTGGTGTATCATCACCTCGCTGTTGGGAAGGCAGAACCTCTTTCCCTTTGCTCCCGCGGCCAGCAGGAACGCACCCATACTGGCTGCCATTCCCACACAGATTGTGGAAACATCGGGCTTGATGTATTGCATTGTGTCATATATGGCCATTCCGGCCGTTATCGATCCTCCGGGACTATTGATATAGAAATTGATTTCCTTATCCGGGTCATCAGCTTCAAGGAACAGCAACTGTGCTACCACAAGGCTTGCTGTAACATCATTAACCTCATCCCCAAGGAAAATTATCCTATCCTTCAAAAGTCTTGAATAAATATCATAGGAACGTTCGCCTCTGTTTGTTTGTTCTACAACTATCGGTACCAGACTCATAAGTGTCCTCCTTATCACTGAAAATATTACTTCGCTACGCTGCTTTCTACAAGGAAGTCAATAGTCTTTTGGATTATTATACCATCCTTTATATACTCTATCTCGTCATCCTTCAAAGTTTTCTTGAATTTTTCAAGATCCTGATTATACTGTTTTGCTGTCTTTTCTATTTCTTCGTTCAAATCCTCTTCTGTAGCCGCAACAGCTTCAGCCTCAGCAATTTTTTCAAGCACCAGCTGGCTCTTTACTCTGCCCTTGGCAACCTCTAAATATGACTCTTTGAGCTTCTCTATGTCCATATTCATATATTTAAGGTAAGCTTCCAGATTCAACCCTTGATATCTGAGCTGATAATCAAAATCCCTGAGCATTATATTGACCTGTGCATCGATCATGACCTGAGGTATATCCACAGATGCATTCTCTACTATCTTGCTTATTACCTCATCCTCATACTGCTGCTTCTCAAGTCTTTTAGCCTCTTCTTCCCTCTTCTTCCTGATGTCGGCTTTCAGCTCCTCAAGAGTATCAAATTCACTTACATCCTTGGCAAATTCATCATCAAGACTCAACAGCTGTTTTTCTTTTATCTCTTTTACTGTTACCTTGAATAAGGCGGGCTTTCCGGATAATTCTTCATTCCTGTAGCCTTCCGGGAACTGGACATTGACGTCTGCTTCCTTGCCTATCTCCACACCGATCAACTGATCCTCAAAGCCCGGTATGAATTGTTCTGAACCGATCTCAAGCTTGTGATTTTCTGAAGTGCCGCCTTCGAACTGTTCACCGTCAACAAAGCCCTTGAAGTCTATAATTGTGATGTCGCCTTTCTTGACGGGCCTGTCGCTGACTTCTACCAATCTTGCATTCTTTTCTCTCATTTTTTCAATTTCATTATCAACATCTTCATCAGTTACATTATACTCTTTTTTTTCTGCTTCTATTCCTTTGTACTCTCCCAGTACAACCTCAGGCTTTACTGTGACTGTAGCCTTAAAAATCAAGCCTTTTCCGCTTTCTATCTCTACAATATCAATATCCGGTCTGTCAACAGGCTCAAGGTTGTGTTCCTTTACTGCGTTGTCATATTCATCAGGGCATATTATGTTTATTGCATCTTCATAAAATACAGCTTCCCCATAATGCCTTTCGATTATTTTCCTTGGTGCCTTTCCTTTTCTGAAACCGGCTATGTTGAACTTCTTCACATTCTTGAGATAGGATTTCATTATTCCCTCCTCAAGCTTCTCCGGTGAAACAGATATTTCCAATGTTGCAACGTTGTTTTCTATTTTCTCCAATTTCGAGTTCATGTGCTTCCTCCTTATATGTATTTCTGACAGCTCTTATTTTTCATTATTATATCTTATAACAAGATTTCAATAAGGGTTTTTGCATACTTGCAAAAACCTACCCGAGCGTTTCAACGAGGCGTGAGATATTCTCTCCGCCTGTCGGACAACGAAAGCGGTACCCGACACCTATAAGAGGTGGTGGACATCTTTCGCTTCGTTATAAAGCTGCATTCTCTTAATCCATTATATTATAACATACATGTTTTCTTTAGCAATATCTTTTCATTTTTTGCTGCAGCGAAACATATTTCAAGAAGCCGGCTATGTAAAACATCCCGTAAAATAGTGGCATCCCGTTCAATACTTATCTTTTTCTAAGATAAAGAGTTACCTCATCCCTGTTATGAAATAACTGCCTTACC
>JAEXXN010000418.1 GCA_023405875.1 Bacillota bacterium
GTACTGTAAGAAGTTATATAATGTAACAGCTTAAGCGCGTTCGATATACATTTATTATTTCCTTTATTGCTTTTAATATTATTTCATTAGCCTGTACCGGCGGGAAATGGCTTGTAAATATATTACCAGCTTTGGAAATATAACTGTTATATGTTTTGCACGAATCCTTTACGGAATAGCCCAATAATGCCAAAAACTTGCATTAATGTTATAAATCGCCTGTGTTCCTTTGTGTGATTTATATAGTATATACTTTTAGACAAGGTTTTTATTTGCTATAATTACTATATAGAATACGCTTAAGGTATTTCATCAGGGCATAGCGCGAATTCTATGAAGCCAAGGAAATATTTGCGCGAAATTCCAATTGGTACTGCAAAATGTTTTTCGTGAAATATTTTATACAAAACTTTTATATTAGGAAGTGTATATATGAAGACCATAGGAGTGATAGGCGGAATGGGACCTCTGGCTGCCGCCAGACTTTTTCAGCGGATTGTCGTACTCACAAAAGCGAATTGTGATAATGAACATATTCCAATGATAATTGACAATAATACTTGTATACCTGACAGGACAAAACATATTTTATTCAATGGAGAAAACCCCGTGGTTGAAATGGTGAAATCTGCATCGAGATTGGAGCAGATGGGCGCCGATGCAATAATAATAGCTTGCAACACCGCTCATTATCATTATGATGAAATTGTGAAGTCTGTTAAGATACCTGTCATAAATATGATAGTGGAAACGGCAGGATATATAAAAAAGAATTTCCCGGATGTCAGGTGTGCGGGGCTTCTGGCGACAGAGGGAACCTGCCGGTCCGGAATATACAGCAAGGTATTCCGGGAGCTGGGACTGGGGCTTGTTATCCCCGGACCTGAGGAGCAGAAGCATATTACAGACCTGATATATGAGGTTAAAAGCCGTGGTGAGGATATAGATCCCGAAAACACGGCAAAGGTGGTAAAGGCGATGGAAGGGCGCGGAGCCGGGCTCATGATCCTGGGATGTACCGAGCTTCCTATCGTTTTCAGCAAGTTTGACATTTGCAGCAGATATGTGGATTCCCTGGACATACTGGCCATGAGCGCAATCAGCTTTGCAGGGAAGGAAATCAATTATGAAAAGCTTGATAAGGGCATGAGGTAGAGGACAGAATTTGATTGGGGGAAAATGAATGAAAAAAATAGGCGTTTTATTTATAGCCTTATTTATAGCAGCAATACCCGTAGTTCTGCTGCTTACTGACGTACAACTGGTGGCATATGACAGAGGCTATTACAGGGACGAGTACATAAAATACAACATTCCCAACGCTGTAGGCATGAGTATGGATAATCTTATGAATTCAACGGAAGAGCTTCTTTTATACCTTGAAAACAAGAGAGAGGATCTTGATTTCAAAGGAAGCTTTGAGGATGGAGAGAAAGAGTTCTTCAGCCAGAGAGATAAGCACCATATGATTGATGTCAAGGAGCTTTTTGTTAAAGGCTTTTATATAAGAAATCTTTCGTTTGTTTATATTTTGGTCATGCTGTTTCTGATATTAAGGAAAAGGCCTATCCCGAACCAGGTGAGAAGCCTCGCCTGGTATGGTATTGCAGCGGCGGCGGCAGGAGTTTTACCTGTGCTGCTGGTTGTTGTATTGATGAGCATCGACTTTTACAAATACTTTACTATATTCCATGAGATATTCTTTACCAATGATTTGTGGCTGCTGGATCCTGCAGTTGACAGACTGGTCAATATTTTTCCGCAGGATTTCTTTACGGATATGGCATTCCGCATATCCTGGATGTATATTGCAGAGATGTTTGCATTACTGATTTGCAGTATACTTATACTGAAACTTGTCAAAGAAAGACATAATTAATTATCGTGGAGGTTTTACTATGAAAAAAATATGCATACTTATAGCATTCATCATGTTGTTTACCTCAGGCTGTATCATCAATAATGAACCCAAGTCCGAAAGCATCAAGCTCTATTACGCCCTTAAGGGCAATACCGGCTTGGATATAGAAACCAGGGAAATAGAATATACCGATGCAAAAAGCAAATATACGAAAACTCTTGAAGCGCTGCTGAAGGGGCCTGAAGACAGCAGCAAATTTGAGACAAGTATAAACAAGGATACCAAGGTGTTGGGTGCAGCAGAAGAAAACGGTAAGCTTACAGTTGACCTTTCAAAGGAATTCAATGTTTTTTTGGGAAGCCTTCATGAAGGCGTCGTGGTAGCTTCAGTAGTGGATACAATGCTTCAGTTTTCCGAGCTTAAGCAGGTGAAGATACTGGTAGAAGGCCAGGAGCTTATAGCTCCAAGCGGAGAACCCTATGGCTTCATGGAGTTTATAGATTTCAATACTTCCGACCTGTCTGAAAAGGAGATAACTTTATACTTTTCCGACTCTCAGGCTATGTATTTGGTCCCTGAGAAAAGAACTGTGCTTGTAAAAAATGATATAACTGAAACCGACCTGTACCGGATGGTGCTGGAGGAGCTTATAAAAGGGCCGGCCACTGAGAATTTGTACAGAACTATACCCGAAGAGGTAAGGATCGAATATATAGAACTTGACGGGGATATACTCAAGGTGGATTTTTCGGAGGAAATGCACACCAAGCATTGGCGCGGAGCGGCAGGAGAGGCAATGACGGTAAATTCCCTGGCCAATACCATGACTGAATTTGAAAACATCAAGGGAGTAATGCCTTCTGTGGATGGCGGGCCTCTCAGTATAGAGCATATGGTGGTTGAGGAACCCTTGACAAGAAATGAAAGTATGATATATAGGCAGTAGGGGCGATTCATGAATCGCCCTCAATATGACCCTTGTGATTGTAGTAAGGTCACTTAAAAAATCGGATTGTTAAGGAGAATTGAATGGAATCACAAAACACAGGCAGGCTGTCTTATTTCAGTGCCAATCTTTTATACCTGGGAGTCATGGTTCTGTTTGTAAGTGCAGGGTATGCAGCTCAGAAGTGGGACTTCAACTACGGTATACTGATAACTGAATTTCTTCTTGTTGCATTGCCGACAATATTATATACAAAGGTAAAGGGTGCTTCGATAAAAAGGGAGCTCAGATTTA
>JAEXXN010000419.1 GCA_023405875.1 Bacillota bacterium
TCTTTGACCCATACAGCATATCATTTTGCCGGACAGCATCCTCCAGGAGCTTTTTCAGCTTCTCTGCGCTTCCAACCGTCGGCAGCGGCTCCTTTGCGGCATTAGCAATCGTGAACCTCAGCTTGAGGCCATTTTTAACCGTATCACCATTTTGGTATCTTAAAGCTTTTCTTATGTATAGGGTATAGGTCTTCCCCGGCTCATAGTCTTCCAGGGGAGACACAATTACCGACCTGCCTTCGTTTCCCAGCTTCCGGTCTATTGGCATTTTGCCATCCTGCTCATTTGTGACATATACATTGCTCCTGTTGACTGTGGAGCCCATAAGCACCCCGTCAAAGGGGATCTCTATGGTGATTCCTGCCGAAGCTGCCACGCGCTCAGGAAGCTCAATATAATTATCATCCCTTGCATAAGCAAGCACCGGCAGTGCAATGCATAATACAAGCAGACCGGTCAAGCCGCTCTTGAAGGTCAACCCAAGTTTTTTCATTATCCTTCACCTTCCTATATTCGTTTACAATCAGTAAAACATATTTCCCCGCCTTTTTTACAAATAGACGAATATTTAAGAAGATAGTTCCATATTTATGATTATTTTGTAAATATTTTTACATCTACATTAAAATTCGGAAGCAGGAAGCTGTCTTTATTTTCGATCGATATTTCAACGGGTATAATAGTCTCCCCGTTCTTCTCTATTGCCTTTTTGGATATTGAAATGACCTTTCCTTTATATATTTTTGCCTTATCTGCAACAGGCACTATATCCACACTTGCACCAAGACTGACATCCTTTATGAATTCCTCCGCCACATCAGCCTTTACCACCAGGGTATCCAGGTTCAGCACGCTCAGTATCCTGGTATCCGAGTCTACCATGTCCCCGGCCTTATAACCCAGCTCGTATACTATCCCGTTCTCAATATCGCATACTATATTATTTCCCGATATGCTGCTGGTATTTATCTTGTTCTTCATCTGCTTTATCTCGCTTTCTACAGCGGCAGCCTTTTCCCTGTGTATTGCAAGCTCCAGGTCGTTGCTGCGGAGGGTGCTGTCCATTGCAAACCTGATGTCCGCCACAGCCTTCTCCTTATCCGACACGGCCTTTACAAAGGTATCATACTCCGCCTGGGAAACGGCGCCGGATTCATACAGCTTTTTCCGGGTCTCCAGCTCCTCCGTTGCCTTTTGAAGCTGTTCACCGGCAAAAGCAAGGTCGTTGTCAAGCTTTTGGATATCGGGGTTGGTGATTTCCTTGTCCAATTTCTGTGCTTCCAGCCTGATGATGCTAAGCTCATGCTCCTTGCTCTTTATACTCTCCATATATTCCTTGATATTCAGGGATAAGAGCACATCCCCCTTTTTAACCTGCTGCCCTTCCTTTACATTGACCGACTCTACCTCTGCTCCTATATCAAGGCTTATATTTTCTATCTCATTTGCTTCCACTATTCCGAAGGCCTCCACCGACTTCTCCGGCACCGGAGCAGGAGTTGCCTCCGCCGCGGCATCCTCTGCAGGCTTGCCGCACGCTGCAGATATAATCAATATTCCCAGCATCAATAGGACCAGTATGCTTTTTCTCATTATCCCCACACCTTTCCGTCTCTGACGTTAATTATTCTGTGACCATAGTCCGCAGCTTCTTTGGAATGAGTAACCTGTACTATGGTTTTTCCCTTTTCCCTGTTTATCCTTTGCAGCAGCTCCATTACCTCCATACCGGTCTTGGTATCCAGGTTTCCTATGGGCTCATCTGCAAGTATTATATCCGGCTCATTGACAAGAGCCCTTGCTATGGCGACCCTTTGCTGCTGCCCTCCCGAAAGCTCCCTGGGGGTATGAGCCCTCCTGTCCGACAGGCCCACCACCTCCAGGATCTCATCCAGCTTACTCTTATGATCCTTCAGCTTCTTACCATCCAGCAGCACCGGGAGCATTACGTTTTCTTCTACATTCAGATTGGGTATAAGGTTGTAAAACTGGAATACAAAGCCTATATCCCTTCTTCTCATGATGCTCTGCTCTTTGTCCTTCATGTCCGAAAGCTCGCTGCCCTTTATCCTGACACTGCCCGAGGTAGGCTTGTCGAGTCCCCCTATCAGGTACAGCAGAGTGCTTTTGCCCGAGCCTGAGGGCCCCATTATTGATACAAATTCCCCGGAGTCTATAGTAAGGTTTATATCCTTCAATACTTCAACATCCAGGCTTCCCAGCTTATAGGTCTTATTAAGACTTGAGGTCTCTATTATTGCCTGCATTTTCCTTCTCCTTCTATTCGTATTTAAGTGCTTCAATTACATTCAGCCTGGAGGATTTCAGGGCCGGACTCACTGATGCGACCAGTGTTACGGCTGCCCCTCCAAGCAGTGAGAATACCATGAGCACCGCCGAATAATGTATGGGTATCGGCAGGTCTATCGACCTCATGATATATGGTATCACCGAGATATTCACTATACCCGAAAGGACCCCCACCGAGCCCCCTACCAGCCCTCCGGAAAGCGCCTCTATGAAGATCATCCTGACTATCTGCCCCTTGCTCATTCCAAGGGAGCGGTACATTGCAAGAGAGCGCTTTCTCTCCATGAAGCTTATGGCAAAATTGTTCAATACTCCAAATATCCCTATTACCATCGCCATTATCGAGAATATCCTGAAGATGCTGAACAATGCTGCATTGGACTCATCGTTGGCTTTCTTCATTTCCTCCATCGTCCTGATGTATATATCCTGATTGCTGAAGAAAGCCTTTATATTCTCCTTGACCTCCTCAGGGGCCTTTGAGGTTTTTATCAATATATCGTTATAAAACTTAAGCTGCATGTCGGATTTCAAATATCTTTCCGAAACAATCCCCAGCTGTCCGTTATACATCAAGGTCTCACAAAAACCTATAACCCTGTATGGCCGGTCCCCTGCCTTCGTCTTCAGGGTAAGGCTGTCTCCCTGCTCCACTCCGAACTTATATTTCAATGCATTTGAGATTATTATGCTCCTGTCCCTGTCAAGCTCCTGGAGCAGGCTCTCCTCATCCCCCATGATGTTCATTTCAAAAAAATCCGTGAAGCTGTTGGGCTCGGCGCCGATTATACAGCTTATATCCTCCTTGCTTCCGGCAAGCTCGGTATTGTAAACCTGGTAATTGCCGTATACATCAGAGATGCCGTCTATTCTTTCCACCAGGCTCAACTTTTGCCTGTCCTGGCCCGGGATTCCTATTTCTATATCATAATTTAAGGTCCTGTAAGCATTGGCCACTTCCTTGAAAACACTGAAGCTGATGGTATTGATGATCAGCAGCGCCGATATCCCCATTGCAAGCAGTGAGATGTTGTTCATGACACTTTTGTTCTCCCGCAGGTTCTTAGCTGCAAGAATACCTTCATTTCCAAACAGGAATAAATAGGTCCTTTCAAAAAGCATCACAAATCCGTTAGTAATGTACGGTATCAGAAGCGTCACCGATATGGAGGCCAATACAAGGCACAGCATATCGACGGTTATTGCCATCTCCCTGGGCGCCATTCTCGGGGCGGCCAGCACCGACAGCAGAAGCAGCAGCCCCAGCCAGAGCCTGAAGCCTTTCCTTTTCTTTACTTTTTCTATTTTATTAAGGACTATATCCTTTACCGAAATCCTTGATACACTTATTATTGGAACAAGGGAGCTGAGCACCGATAATGCCACTGCAACGAGAAATGCCGTAAGCAGCTGTGAGCCGTCATACTGTATATTTGCGGCAAAGCCCGCTGCCCTATCCGACTCTGTAAGCATCATATTCGCCATAAGGTACAGCACCCCAATACCCAATACGCAGCCCAGAATGCCGCCTACAGTGCCGTAGGCAATACTTTCTGCAAGCAGCACCAGATCGGTCATCCTTTTTGTTGCGCCTATGCTCCTGAAGGTCCCGATAACAGGAAGCATTTCAGTGGTTATGACCCGGAAGGAGGTGTATATGATAAATACGCTTATCACAAGCACCATCACCACCATCATCATGAAGGGGACGCTGAAGGTGTTGGAATTCCTCATTATCTCATCCTCAGGTATGGTCTCGTTTACAGTATACCTGTTATATACCCCGGAA
>JAEXXN010000333.1 GCA_023405875.1 Bacillota bacterium
ATACAGCCTACTTATATTCTTAATTAAAAAACTGTTTTCTCCAAGAAGTCCCTGGGGCTGAAACCTCATCATTAAAACCAGCAGCCCTCCGTAAACGATCATCCTGTAATCTGCCATGAATCTGAAAAGCTCCGGTGTCACACCCAGAAGTATTGCTCCAAAGATAGGACCCCTTACAGTTCCTATGCCCCCTACGACCACCATGGAAATAATACTTATTGAAACTACAAAGGCAAAGTCACTGGAATAGATAAAGGTCATAAAATGTGCATAAACCGCACCGGTAAGTCCTGCTATGGCTGTTCCTATGGAAAATGCAAGGACCTTGTACTTATTGACATCTATTCCAAAGGAGGATGCTGCCATTTCATCATTCCTTATGCTGGATAGGGCCAATCCAAACCATGAATTGTTCATCTTGTTTATAAAAAGGCATGTAAGTGTAATTAAGATCAGCATCAGAACCAGGTAATAAGGTGCATCCATTCTTATTCCGAAAATAAAAGGCTTGGCAACAGACATTCCCAAGGAGGCCCCGAATATCTCGGAATATTGGAAAATGGCTACAATTACAAAGTTTATTCCTATGGTTGTGATTGCCAGAAAATCATCCCTCAGTCTTATGCTTATTAAGCCCAGCAGTGCGCCTATAAGGCCTGCCACAATGAACGACACCGGAAGTGACAGCCAGAAGTCCATTCCCAATTTACTGGTCATTATGGCAGAGGTATATGCACCAATACCGAAAAAAGCCGCATGACCCATTGATGATTGCCCGGCATAGCCTATAATTATATTAAGGCTCAATGCCAGCAATATAAAAATACAAACATTTACAGCAACAACTATAAAATACATTCTGCACCCCCCTTAAGCATTTCTTCTGCTTATGAGGCCTGAAGGCTTAACAAGCAAAACAATTATCAACACAATAAAAGCAATGGCATCCCTCGGCAAAATTGAACCGATATATACTGAAGAGAGTGTTTCTGCAATGCCTATCACCAGTCCTGCAGCTACCGTTCCCACAGGATTCCCCAGTCCTCCCAATACGATTATGGCGAGCATTTTATATGACGGAATGTCTCCCATGGTAGGAAAGATCGAATTATACAGCAATCCTACCATTATGCCTGCGGCTGCTGCAAAACCATATCCCAGGATATAGCTCAGCGCCATTGAGACATTGGTGTTTACACCCATGGCCTTGGAAATTTCCGGATCCTCTGCCGTCGCTCTCCATGAGAGCCCTAATTTTGTTTTATTAAGAATAAACCATAGTACAGTAAATAATATAGCTGTCAGGACAATTATAAAAATCCATTCCGGGTTAATAGTTATTTTACCTAATTTTATTATTCCTATTTTGAATTTAAAATCAAATTCCTTTACATTAGGGCCGTTTATAAGTCTTATTAAATCGCCGGTGAGCGTAAAAAGCCCTACGCTGGTTATAAGCGGAACAATAGGTATTACATTGGGTTTGCTGATGATGGGATAATAAATATACTTTTCAACAATGACCCCTATGACTCCTGTCAGGATCATGGACGCAACAAATGCCACAATTAAATTACCTGTAAGGTGATATACATACCATCCCAGGTATGCCCCGATGGCATATGCTCCCGCATTTGCTATATCAAGAATACGAAGTATTCCGTATATTAAGGTCGCACCCATGGCCGTAAGGGCATACACGCTGCCGATCATTATTCCGTTAACCAATTGCTGCATTAACATAATTTTACCTCTTTCTAAGTGATTGGAGGGGATATAATCCCCTCCTGGCCGTATAGATATTTTATTGCTTCTATGGGGTTATTATCTCCGCATCAGTTATCTGTCCGTAATAATGGAAGTTTCCGTCCTTGACGATTTGAATTTCAACCGGCTTAATGGCTTCTCTCGAGGGTGCATATTCTATCAGATTGCCTGTTACAGTTTCAAAATTCTTTAAATCCTTAATGGCATCGCGTATTTTTTCAGGTTCAGTTCCCACATCGCCTATTACCTTGAATAAAACCTCAAAGGCATCATAAACTGACGCTCCAACCATATCCGGAACAATACCGTATTTTTCTGTGTAGGTTTTTATGAACTTCTGTGTGGACTCTGTTTTTGAATCTCTGTTCATATTTGTTGTGAGCATTACGCCCTCTGCATCTTCTCCAGCTATTTTAAGGAACTGGAACGAATCTATGCCTTCCACGCCCAGTATGGGAACATCGAACTCCATTTTCTTTACCTGTCTCACAACCTCTGCCCCGTGTGCGTAGTAGTTTGCCATATATATCATGTCGGGCTTTACCTGCTCTTTAAGCTTTGTTATAACAGGTGCAAATTCCTTATCTGCCATGGCAAATTTATCAACAGACACTATTTCTGCGCCGTGAGCCGTAGCATACTCTGTAAATGCTTCGGACAGCTGCTTGCCGAAGTCTATGTCTACGGCAATAATTGAAATACGCTTGGCTTTAAGCATATCAACGGCTACCTTGGCTCCGGCCCTTCCCTGGACTAAACCGGAAAATGACTGTGAGAATATGAAATCACCTGATTTTGTTACATCAGGATGTATGGCGTAGCCTGAGAGCATGGGCATTTTTGCTTCCTGGAAAATAGGAGCTGCTACCCTTGTGGGGCCTGAATAGCTTCCGCTTACTACTGCTACCACGTTATCCTTTGTGGTAAGCTTTTGTGCTATATTCACTGCCTGCTTTGTATCAAGTGCATCATCGTATTTAACAAGCTCCACAAGACGTCCGTTAATGCCTCCCTTTTCGTTAACCAATGCTACTGCCAGCTCGGCCGAATTAGAGACACTGAGTCCGTCTGATGCTGCCGCACCGGTTATTGGTGCGAAAAACCCGATTCTGATGGGATCCTTGTTTTCTTCTTTTGCGGGTGCTTCCGTCTGTGCATTGCCTTGTGCAGGGGCCTCAGTTTTGGGCTGGCATGCTGTAAGAGAAAAAAGCATAATAAAAGCTAGAACTAAAGATAATACAGTTTTAATCTCTCTATTCATAATAACCTCACAACCTCCTATATTTTTTATATATATACTATCGCATATTTGGGAAAGATATTATTTTTACATAGTATTTATAACCAATGTTCACTGTTTGTTCATAAACATACATAAAATATACATAAAATTATAATGTGGAACGGATTTTTTTTATGTTATAATGATTGCGGAACGGCAGGTCAGCCATTCCCATTTGTATATTGCAGGAAACGGCGCCTCTGCCGTGACCTTTGTTGTGCAAGCTGCTAAAAAAATTATTGCAGTAAAATAAAGGAATGATACTTATGAAGCTGAAAAATAAAATTGCCATGAGCATTTGCATAATTGTTATTTTATCCCTGGTGATAATGTGTATATCCATCTACACCGGCTCTGCCTCGATATTGAATGAGGAAGCCGCCAAGCTTACAGAAATACAGATATTGAGAGCCCAGGAAAAAATAGATTTGATGGTTAAAAAGGTTCAGACAGAGGCCCTGGCATACTCCAGAGACGAGCATGTTTACAGCTTTCTGGGCGGAAGGGAAACGGTTGAAGAAACAAATAAGTATCTTACTCAGACCATGAATGTTATGAATTTCAATGATAATTATTACAAGGATCTGTTCATTGTGGATTTACATGGCATAATAGTTGCTTCAACTATGCCAAGCGCCATGCAGGTTGACCTGTCCGGCAGAAAATATGTACAGGACAGCTTTAATTTTGAAAGAACGGCGACCAGTGATATACTGCTTGCCCTTTCAGACGGTACAAATATTGTAAATACAGTACATCCTATTTTCAGTCAGGATGGAAAGGTGCTGGGCCTCTTCGGCATAGCCATAAGAGCAGAGAACTTTGTATACTTTGTTAAGGATTATAAAATCGGCGAATCGGGACATTTTGTAATAATTGATTCAAACGGCTATATTTTATCCCATAAAGACCCTGAGATGATTCAGCGTCCTGCTATAGCAGCTCTGCCGGGCTTCCGCAA
>JAEXXN010000356.1 GCA_023405875.1 Bacillota bacterium
GCGTTTCAACGAGGCGGGAGATATGCAGTGGAGGACATCTTTGGCCTTGTTATATTTATTTAGTTTGTAAATATCCGGACATTACATACAGAAAAGTTTTTTCCTGAAGAAACCAAGATATACAGATGAAGAAAAAGGTGGGAGCTGGTTTTATACAAAACAAAAAACCTTGAAAATTCAAGGTTTTTGTTTTGTTGCTATTCTTCCAGTATAGAGGATATTCCCACTGCCTTTTCGATCTTCAGTACAAAGGCCACACCATTGCTTGGGTTGTTCAGTTCTGCGGCAGTGGAGATAGCTTCCAATACCTTTTCTGTTTTGTTTCTGCTGATAAGTGTTAATACAATTTCTTTTTCAGGTTCTATGGGCACCCCGAAAAGCTTTGTGTTTTCAGGGGATCCAGAGCCTCGTCCGGTTATTATGGTGCCACCCTCGGCACCGGCTTTTCTTGCCGCCCTAACAACTTCCTCGGCAAAACCTTTATTAATTATTGTAACAATCAAATCGAATTTGACCTCACGAACTTCCGACATTTTAAATTCCTCCAATTCAATTATTTATACCTGTCGAATTTCCAACAGGTGAAAGATTCCTGTCAGTTCCATTACTTATATAACAAAATCAATTCCTTTTCTCGGTATATTCAAATTTTCTTCATCCCAAATAGATTTTAGGATTTTATCACATATAGCATCCTGGAAAATGGCACCATCTTAGGCACCGGCCTTTTTGCTTGCAGCATTCTTGTTGACAATACCCGTCCGGCAGGGGATTACCGAGGACTCTGACCGTTGATAGTACTACAGTGATTGCAACGCCTGCACATAAAGTATAAAGCATTATACTTTTGTTAATATGTCCCCGTAAGCTTTTCGACCTTTGTAATCAGAGCTCGTACGGCAGGTTCCGCCATAATAACTGAAAATTCCGGTAAAAACACGAAGAAAATTAGAATCCAGTTATATTCCAGTGAACCTATAACCATACCCATCAGCTCGCCTACCGGCATAAAAAGCCACTGCTGCAAATTCCGGAGAAGTAAATAATATGAGTATAAAGGCTAAGGTATAAAGGCTAAGGTATAAACGCTTGTTAATAAATATATGATCGGAGTTTACACGAATATTAGCAGCATAGACAAAGCAACCAATATTCCCACACCCAGTGCATAATCCAAATTGACCTGCCGATAAGGTTAACAAAAACTTCTGTCGGAAGCTTTCCAACAGTAAATTGAAGCATTGTAACCAATAGGGTCATTGGTATTATGATGTAAACAACCTCAATGCACCTCATGTTCTGCAAACATTATTTGTTTCAGAATAAGAGCATGCTTATTAGCAATGCGATAATTCCTATATTTTCCAGGCTACGCCAGCTTTATGAAGCTGCTATTTGTATTTGCTCCCGTGGAAATAATGCAGACTTGCCTGTTTGACGCTCCCACGACGACTTGAAAAGTTTTGCTGAAATAAAGAATTGTTATCAGCCGTATTGGACATATTCATCTGCTCGGATAAGTAGTTATAAGATTTTTCCAATATGAAATGGAAGGTGTTTATTTGAATTTCTGTAGAGAAAATGACAGGATTCCTAACAAGTATATTTGTTAACAGAGGGGCAGCGGATTTTTGCACAAGCTCGCCATCATACCCGGCCTTTGCATGAATGCCGGGTACAGATTGAAAGATTATTAATAATATGATTGCAAATAATAGATATATTCTTATACTCTGCCTTAAAATCATATGCTACCCCATTAATTATTTTTCATAAAATTTTCAATTATATTAACTCCTTACAACACAATTCTAATATTTTAAAAGCATATCTCTTAATTTTATAATTCTTTTTTTATATTTATAAGTGGAGCCTGTATATTAATTATAGCATAAAATATTAGGATATGTAAAACAAATGGAAAACTTCCGTAAAAGAATTGAGGTAAATCACATAAAAAGCTGTATGAGGTGATATTATAGAATTAAAAAATCCTCAGGAATTGTGATTCTGAGGATTGTGCTCAATGTGTCATTAGGTCAAAATAGATGCGTGAGTAATTTCAGCCAAGTTACGCAAGTAAGTTGGTATTCTATATACTTTATGCATACTTAATATATAAATTAAGGTTATATTCTATCCATTCCTTTTAAGTAAAGCATATTTATTAATATACCATTACTCTTCCACCAATTTTTACTGATAGCCCATTGTTCAGGATAATCATCCCATCCCCATGGTATATTCCAAGAGCCGTCCTTTAGCTGTGTTTTTACAATGTGATCACATTCGAAATCGGCAATTTCTTTATTATCATTATAAAAAACACTTTTCTTCATATTTAAATACTGTGAAGGCTTGCAGACATAGCCCGTTTCCCATTCTGACTTATTGGAAGTTATAGTTGCCTTAACCAGCTCACGCATTTTATTTTCCATGACGGCGAGATCAATGATGTTAGTAGAATGTTCCTTACAATATTCCATCATACGGATATAGCAAGAAATTGTATGCATGTCATTCTGCCTATCATCTGCTATGAGCTGTTCAAATGCTTCTTTAGCAATACGACAGCCGAGTTTGTAAAGCTCACAATTCTTATCAGCAAAACGAATAATAAAACCTGCAAAGCAAGCAGTTGGATTATAGTCATTATGACTTGTACTGTCACTTTCTGTGTGCCACCAAGAAGCGTGAGGATAGTCGTTATTACTTTTAACCGTGTTATACCAGAATTGGCCATTAAAGTCCTTGCCACTTGCGAGATATCGAAGTATACCTTGAATAATGGAATGCTCAGCATTAGTAAAAGCAATTTCTTTCAAAATTTCAGTTGCGGCCCATGTTTGTATAGGAGAGGAATTTGGATTCCATGCATCTGCTTCTAAAGCATGTCCAAATCCCCCATCTTCGGTTTGATAGTAAGATAAAGCATTTAACACAGTTTCTTTAGTACCATTTTCAAAATGATATTGCCACCGCGCCAAATCAAGTGGCCTTGCATTGCGATGTATAAACTTCCTAGCTTTTTCAATAGTATTCAATAGGATCACCTCTTGCCATATATATAATCTAAAGATGACCGGATTTGAACCGGCGACCGGTAGTTATTCATCCAAACCTACCACAATTAACATTTTATATCTCGTGACTTCGATTTTATCCCTAATCGTCCGTATCTATTTCACCTTTCAGGTATTTGGCCATCTCTTTATCAAATTGCGAAATATAATCCTTATCCTGCCTAACCCGGAATTGCTCGTAAATTTCTTCAGCTTTTTTTACCGCATCCTCATGGGAAACTGTTCCTTTGCCCTCAAGGACTTTCCTGCGGTTATTTTGCAGAAAATTATCCGTTTCTCGAAGCCAATCCGCCATGCTCATCGGAACTTCATCCTCTGCCATTAGCTCTGCATAGTCAATGAACATCGTTACGATTCGATTCATTCGTGAAAGTTCTTTTTCATTGAGGTAGTTCTTCGCAATCGCCACATCCTGCTTGATGATTTTCCCATCCGGTGCTGCTTTCCAAGTAATTAACCCCATTGTGGGATGTTCAAGAGTGACCCGCTCGGCAATCAACTCGGCTGCGGTTTTACCTGTTATGGCATAATGGAGCTTATTCTGTACAAAGGAATAAAACTTTCGAGTCAGGTTACTGTTCTTGTCATAATCATAACTGCACTGTTCAAACACATCGGCAATCTTCTGATATGCTCTCCGCTCACTGGCTCGAATCTCGCGGATGCGCTCCAGCAATTCGTCAAAGTAGTCCTTGCCGAAAGGCTTTCCGTTTTTCAGTAACTCATCATTTAAGACAAAGCCTTTTTGAATATATTCGTGAAGCGTTTTAGTCGCCCATTGACGGAAGCGGGTAGCTTTCTTGGAATTAACACGGTAGCCTATCGCAATTATGGCATCAAGATTATAGAAGTCAACCAATCGAGAAATCTCACGGCTACCTTCGATTTGAACTATTTCCTTTTTGGAAACAGTTGCTTCGCGGGTCAATTCTTCCTCATCATAGATGTTCTTCAAGTGCTTTGCTATTGCCGGCACTTGTACGTCAAAAAGCTCTGCAATCGCTTTTTGTGTCATCCAAAAATTCTCATCCTCAAAACGTACTGAAACGGTAACTTTTCCACTGTCTGTCGTATATAAAATGATTTTATCTTCATGCTTCAACTTGTACTCACCACCTGTATATGAAATAAATTACCTCTAACACGAAGTAATTTTAACCCATCGAATTTGAGGGATTGAAATAGTTCGAAGAGTTCTTGCATTTATATAAATTATAACAAAATTTACCTTTGTCAACAATTAATTATTCTACCCTTCCGTAGAGGTATCAGGGAGGATTCCCATGAAAAAAGCGGTGTTATCCGCCTTTTAATTTATTTATAGGAACCTAGTAAACTTAATGGGATAATAATGAAAATTCCGGATAAAAAAATCCTCAGAACCAATGTGATTCCAAGGATTGCGTTCTATGGAGCTACTGGCCGGATTTGAACCGGCGACCCGCGCATTACGAATGCGCTGCTCTACCGACTGAGCCACAGTAGCGTATATAGGGTTACCATTAATATTTTAACAGCATTTATTACTATATGCAATTGCTGAATTAAGGATTTTAAATAAAATGTCCGGTTATTAACCGGACATTGAAGGGTACATATTATTAATCTGCATTTTCTGTCTGGAAAGCTTTTATTTCAGATTCCGTTTCTTTTCCTTTGGCATCGGCAATATAAGCTCGGTAAGTAAAAAACCGATTATTATAGGAAGCATAATATAGAACCATATTTCAGATTTTTTCGCAAGCCTTAGGATCAATGCCTCAGCTATCAGTACTCCACCCCAAACTAAAGAGTTCTTTGTAGTTTTATCCATATAGAATAACCTCCTATATTTTGTACACTGTTTTTTTATATTACAGTTAATTAATGCGAAATGTATTTTTTTATATTTCCGGTATAATTCAATTATATCAAAAAAATAAATACAATACAGTGAATTTTCATAATAATTCCCATAAAAATAGGGTCTGCATCGGAGAAGAAACATATTGTATTATTTGAAAAAATGGCCTGGTGTATACAGCTTTTATATATTATGTTGTATTATAGCAGTTGGCTGTGGGTAAGCTATTATAGAATGCGACAGACAGAGGTGATAAAGATGGGGAAGCTTTCGGATAAATTTAAAAATATTATGGCGGCTCTGGGTGTTCTGCTTATTATTGCCGCTTTGGCCTCCTGCACGCCGGTAACTCAAGGGCCTCCGGGGAACGGTGAGGTGACGGAAGGTACACCGGCGCCAACGGCTGCTGTAACACCTACACCTGAGCAGCAGGAGGAGGAATCCCTGCTTGGCTTCTACCCCTTTAAGGAAGGCAATATGTGGGAATATGAAGGCGAGGGAATGGAATATGCCTCTTTCATACAAAAAGTAGTCTTCAGCGCAGAGAACAGGTATCAGGTAACGGTTGATAACGGCGGTACTATTATGGCCAATGTACTGGAGGAAAGAAAGGATAGCATCGTCAACATATATAAATCCGGTGAGGCTCAGAATAACGAAAATGTACTGAACAAGAAAAGCAATGTAAATATTATTTTACTTCAAACGCCGCTTAAGGAGGGGAACTTCTGGATAAGCGAAGAGAATCATTATGAGATTATAGATACAGATGTTGATATTACAGTGCCTGCGGGTACCTTTGAGGACTGTGTGGCTGTCAGAACCACCTTTAAGGATCAGACCTCCAACATGGTATATTATTATAAAAAGGGAATCGGGATGGTGCAGTCAGAATTCAGGACTGATGCCGGAGACCTGATAACATCGAAGCTGAAAAGATATGATTTTAAGTAAAGCTTTTCATTGACATAAAAGGATTTTGGGTCTATTATATACTTGAATTGAATATGATATTGTCCGCTAGGGGAGCTTTTGCTGAGAAAGTATGCTGCGCAATTAAAGCACAGCTGCTGACCCTTAGAACCTGTCTGGTTAATTCTAACGGAGGGAAGCGGTTTTGATTAGTAAATAATCTGACCGTAACTTTGTTTACGGTCTTTTATTTTCAAACCTTCCGGACAATAGCACAAGTAATAAATTTTGGGAGGGTTATTTATGAACAAAGTATCGACAAAAATGATCACCGAAGCGGGGATCATGATAGCAGCCGCTCAGATACTGAGCTATGTAAAATTATTTGAAGCCCCTTACGGCGGCTCTGTTACAGCAGGAAGCATGATACCGATAATATTGTTTTCCCTGCGCTGGGGAACAAAATCAGGGCTTTTGGCAGGCACCGCCTACGGGATACTCCAGTTTCTACTCGGTGGAGCAATATATTCCTACCATATCGTATCAATATTGTTTGATTATGTAGTTGCTTTCGGGCTTCTTGGCCTGGCCGGCATGTTCAGAAATTCCGTAAAGGGTGTGTTCCTCGGAGCCAGTCTTGGCATTCTGGGAAGGTTCATATGCCACGTTATTTCAGGCGTTGTGGTATGGGCATCCTATGCGCCGGAAGGCATGAATCCGCTATACTACTCACTGGTATACAACGGCTCCTATCTCCTTCCGGAGCTTGTGATCACCCTTGTCATAGTCGGGCTGCTTTATAAGCCGCTGATAAAGAACCTGGGCCAAAGAGCCTAGTAATTAATAAAATCTCTACTTTCACGGAAGTAGAGATTTTTTCTTTGGGATAAAATGCATTTTCTGTTATAGCGAGGCTGACAAATGCCCACCGTTTCTATAAGTGGAGGATACCGCTTTAGCTTTCAGGCGGAGAGCGTATATCTCCCGCCTCGTTGAAACGCGCAGAGGGAAGAAAATTTTTCTACAGTCGAAAAATTTTCTCTGATGCGTTATAATAATATTGTTTAACCATATAATTTGTGAAAAAATTTATATGGCACAACGGTTTAATCAAGCTTTCGCCGATATTTTCCGCGAAAAGAATTTTTATATAAGGATGGATAAGTAATGAAAAAAATATTTGCAGCCCTGGCAGTGGCAGTATTGCTGCTGGCCGGCTGCAGCAGCAACACTCAGGAGGGCAAGACTGAAACAGGGGGAATAAACCTGAAAAGTGAAAGGCTTGTCAAGGAATTCATGGGGACGGTGAATATATTTCACAGATCCGGGGACGACCTCCTGCTAAGCACAGAGGAACAGGAAATTTTCAAATATTACGATATAAATGTGGCTTCGGCTGAGGTCAAAGAAAGTGTGCTTACAGAAATGGCAGACAAATATATTTATTATGAGCCTGCCGGAAGCAACGGGTTTGTGCTGGTGGAAGCGCTGGATTACAAGAATACGCTTATTTTCAGGGGAAAGGACGGTTCGGAAAAGATAATAGCCGAGGATATCGGGGAGGCAGCCTCCATAAATATTTCAATTTCTCCGGGAGGCGGCAAGCTTGCATACACATCTCTCCTGGAGGGCAGCGATACTTATGGGATTTATATCTATGATATAAAGACTTCAAAAAGCAGTAATATAATGAATATTGAAAGCGACGGTCTTATAGAGGACTTCAATTATCTCATTGACTGGTCTCCAAAGGAGGACAGCGTAATAATACATGATAAATATATATATGACGCCAATAGCGGAGCTGCAAAGGGGGAACTGAAATCCGCATATTCCCGGTGGTCCCCTTCAGGGTCCAAAATTGCATTCGTTCTGGATGACGGCTCTGAGCCCTGGCTGCCTACAATGGATTATCAGATTTACCTGGGGAAGAAGGTATGCGTATATGATATAGCCACCGGAAGCTATGAGGAAGTTTTCAGCATAGAAGGGGACGAGTATATCCTGGGGGATGTCACCTGGGGTGGAAATGACAGTTTTCTGGCTTTCTCGGGTATAAAGGTGAAGGACACCAACCAGCCTGACTGGTATATGAAGCTTAATTACAGCTCCTTGTATATCGTTGAAGTTCAGGACAGGAAAAGCAAAAGGCTGGAGACAAATGTCGATGCAAGCGATGGAACAATGATTGAGCTGGCCAATATTGAATTTTCAGCTACGGGAAAGCTGCTGAGCTTTACTGTGGGAAACTACGAGAAGAGCAGCCTGCATGTTGTGAACACGGAAACGCTGGAGTCCAAGTCCTTTGAAGCTGTTGAATACTTACATTGGATAGATGGAGAGAATTACTTGATATCGGACGACAAGGACAATTTGTATTTTTGCAGGGATAATTCAATTATAAATATTGATGAAAGGCTTCAGGAAAAAAGCATTTACACATCACGGGAAAAGCTGGACGATTTCTACCTTTCCAAGGCTGGAACGGGGATAATAATTTTTGAGCTTATGGGTGATGTGCATAGCGCAAGATATATCGGAGAATAGAAAAGGTGGGGCTGACATGTACGATAAAGTGACAAAAGAAACTATGATAAAAACACATTTCGGATGCGATAAAGAGGATATTGCGGATACGGTGATCCTTACACCCATATGGAGGTTTGAAGGGTTTAAGAGTGTGGCAGACAGCATACTGGCAGAGTTTGAAGGCTGGTACAAGGGCGTCACCTTGTCGGTAAAGGGGAAAAGGATAACTGTAATAAGCAGCGGGATAGGGTCTCCTATTTCAGGAGACTGTGCATTAGCCCTGGGCTATACCGATTGCGAGTATGTGATATTTTCCGGTTCTGCCGGAGCAATAAATGAGAGTTATAATATAGGTGATATCCTGGTGGTAGGTGAAGCTGTCATCGGAGAAGGCTTTTCACGATACATAGCCCGGATATAAGAAGAGATTGCTTTGGAGAACTGGTGCAGGGGAGCAGGGAAGCTTCGGAAAGACTGATGGATTCTGTCAGGCAGCAGGAGGAAAAGTATGGGATCAGCTGTTATGAGGGAAGGCTATTTTCTATAGATTCCATACTGGGGGAAAGGAAGGAAACCTTTGATTTCATGAAGGAGAAGGGATGCGACGCCGTTGAAATGGAGGTTTCGGCAGTGTTCACCGCTTGCAGGGCAACGGGCAAAAAAGCAGCGGCGCTGATACTTATCAGTGACCTGCCCCTTAAGGATATGAATTTGTTTGAAGGCATAACGGAAATTGATATAAACAGGTATAATAAGGTCAGGACAGATTTACCCGAAATACTGCTGGAGGCTGTAATGGGCTTGCAGTGATAATAACAGGAGGTGCCGATATGAAATTTGCAAGATTTGAAAGACAGGGAGCTGCCGGTTATGGCCTGGTGGAGGAAAATACAGTTTATAGGATCGACGGGGATATTTTCGGTGAGTATAAGATAACAGAAGAGGCCTATGAGCTGTCTGAGGTCAGGCTGCTGGCTCCCTGCAAGCCTTCAAAGATAGTGGCTGTAGGGGTAAATTACAGGGATCATGCTGAAGAAATGAAGCTTCAGCTGCCGGAGGAGCCTTTAATATTCTTGAAGCCGTCCACTGCGGTTATCGGACCGGAGGAAAA
>JAEXXN010000382.1 GCA_023405875.1 Bacillota bacterium
TCTGGTGGCAATGACGGAGAGGTCACACCTGTTCCCATCCCGAACACAGAAGTTAAGCTCTCCAGTGTCGATGGTACTTGGACCGCAGGGTCCTGGCAGAGTAGATCGCCGCCGGGTAAATGAAAAAGCAACAGCAGACGCTGTTGTTTTTTTATTTGTCTTTAGCGTAGCGATACTAAACGGAACGACACGGGGGTCGTTCCCTACAATATACCAATTGTCATGTGTTGTTTGTAGGGAACGGCCTCAGTGCCGTTCCGTTCTTTTATTCATCCGTTTAATAATTCAGACCATGGGTTTCCAGCAGGAAAATATTAGGACAAGCGCGAATACTATTGTTTATAACACAATAATAGTGTTTGATATTTTATGGACGGAGTATTATGATAGAATAAATAAAAAAGCAGGGCGAATTTCTTTGTAGGGGTTGATTTCAAATGCAATTAATCAACGAACAATACAAGATAATAAGAGAAAAGGAACATGATTCATTTGGAACAACATATGTCGTTGAGGATATTCAAAGGGGAAATCTGCTCAAGCATTTGAGAGTTATAAATCTTCAGAATAATACCAGGGACTTCATAGAATATATGAAGAACAGCTTTTATGATTATTCGCAGTATGCTTATCCCAACCTTATAAAGTTTTATTTTTTTAATAAAATCAGATCAATAAATTATAAGCAGGTTTCTATAAACCAGTATTATTATACATATGAATATTTTGAAGATACCGATATTATAAACTACTGCAGCGGAAAGGATACCGACCGGCTGCTGAACCTGGCGGCAGATTTGTGCCATGCTGCCAAATACCTGCATCTCAGGGGCTTTCTTCTGCACGGCCTGGATATTAAGGATATCCATATAGTCAATGACGGTACAAGGGATTTCCTGAAGATCTCATCACTGCCATATCCGCAGAAGGCAGGGGGCAGAATAGTGGTAAATAATGAAAATCCATGTTTTAAAGCCCCGGAAATACTGAATGACACAAGCTATTCGGTCCGATCCGACATTTATTTGATAGGCGCTTTGATTTATAAGCTGTTCGACGGGTTTCAAAATTCTGAGGGAAAGAACCTGAAGGACCCGAGGATTATGAAAATAACCGGCAGATGCACTGCAGCCAGGCCCTCGGAAAGATTTCAATCAGTTGATGAAATAATTGAAGAAATCAACAGCAGCTTTGGAACAGCCTATTGTCTTATAGAAAAACAATATATAGAAACAATGCCCCGTTTCAGAATAAAGCCCGTAGCTCGGTACAAGCTTATAGACAAACTTCTGAATAATGCAAAAGAGCATTTTTTTGCCGACCGGCACAATAAGGCGTCTGTTCTGATTGGAACGGAGGGCTCAGGCAGGGACAACTTCCTGGACGCTTTGCTCTTCCGAATAGAGCATGAAGGCTTCATACCTGTAAATATAGCTCTTAATGAATCAGAAAGCCCGCAATTGAAAGCATCGGAAATACTTGTAAAAAACATATCCTTGTTTACCGATGCAGAGCTTGTGGAAAAGTATATCGGCGACCTGGACAATTCCATGATGCAAAATCCACAATGGCGCCATTCCAGAGAATCCGGAAAGGATAATAATTTACGGAGATTATACAATTTTATAATGGAAGCTTCAAATAAGCTTCATTATGTTGTAGTAATCGACAATTTCCAGTGGATCGACAATGAATCTAAAGAGCTTATAAAAGAGATAATGAAAAGCCGGAACAAATCAAAGATCTACTTTATATTTTCTGCTGACAAGGAGAGCTATTCCGGTAATCAGGAGATAAAGGAATACTACCAGGAGCTCAATGAGAAAAGAGCCATAGAGACGGTTTCCTTGAAAAACTTTGAGCTTGACGATACAACAGAATTTATAAGGCTTATTCTGGGTATGGACAAGGTCCCCCAGAGCTTTGCCAGAGCTATTCACAAAGAAACAGAGGGAAGCCCGGAATATATATACAATACTGTATATATGCTATTTTCAAACAGCATTATTTATGTTGATGAAAGGGGACGCTGGGTATTTGACAAGGTCAACAGTGATACTATGAAGCTTAACAAAGCTGATGATGTTGATCTGTGGAATAGTGTTTACAAGCTCAGTCCCAGCTATCAGGAGCTTTTGAGGGTAATATCCGTTTTTAATATACCCGTTCCGATACATATAATTGAAGCCTTCTTTGATCTGAAGACGGAGGAGCTGGTCAACCGGTTAAACTATCTTTCCTTCATAAATATACTTATAAGAAACCAGAATGATTGGGGTACTTCCTACAGCTTCAGCTCCTTGAACCAGAAAAAGTCGATATATGACAGCATACCCTCTGATTGCGTTATAAAATATCATGGAAAAGCCGTTAATATATTGAAAAGCAAGTCCAATCCCGGAAACAGAGGTAATGAGGATGAGTTGGTCAACCAGCTGCTGAAGGCGGGAATGGATACCGAAGTAAAGGAATATATAGCGACTACAGTTGAGGATATGGTCGCCAACAGATCCGTTCATCAGGCAATACAATTCCTTGAACATGCCAACGGGCTGATCTCAAAGGAAAGCCATGTGGATGAAAGCATCATGACAGCATCAAAGCTGGGAGAGCTTTACGGATATACAGGTGAATATTCCAAAGCCCTGCTCTATTATGAAACAGTGGAAGCTTTAGCAAAGGCTGCGGAAAATACATATTTATTGATTGATGTTTATATAAGGAAATATTTGCTTCTGTACAGATCGGGCGATATCCTGGCATCCTTGAAGCCGCTGGCCCTGGCTAAAAGGCTTCTTGGGACGGTGGATTATCCCAAAGGTATGTATGAGCTTATAATCACAATGAACAGGATGATGCTTCACAAGAGAAAGTTCAGCTCATACATAAAAATACTTGAAAATGCTTTAGCAGCTATGGATAAGGAAAAGTATAAATTCTATTATGCGAGGATATTGGCAATATGCGGGAGATTCAAGGCCTATAAAGGGAAACAGGCTGAAGGGCTTGAACAGTTGCTTGAAAGTGCGGGCATACTTGAGGCCATGGGGAATTACAGAAAGCTGCTGTACCCCTTGAATGCCATCGGCTCATTATATTATAACCATTACAATGACAAGCAGAAAGCCAGGGAGTATTATGAAAAATGCCTGGGTATAAGTCAGAAGTTCAGTGATCCTTATTATATGGGAAGATGCTATAATAACCTGGCTGAGATATACAGGATGGAGGACAAGCATAGTAAAGCGCTTCAGTATTACCGGAACTCCCTGAAGAATTCAATGGCAATGCGGGACAAGTACGGAGAATATATAACCTATCTGAATATCGCAATGGCAAATATTGAGATAGAGGATTACAACAAGGCAATGCTTACCTACAATGACATGCAGGAAGAGTTCATAAATTCCAAGCATTCCGGTGATCTTATGGATTTGTTCTATCACTGCAGGGCGGAGTTCTGTTATGCAATGGGAGAATATGAGCAGGCCTTGGGATTCGCACAGAAGTCGGTGGATATGTGTATAAGCTGGGGGATCGCAGAGAATTGTGAAGCAGATTTTGTGAAGCTCATGTCGGGGATACAGCAGAGCGGCAGGCTGGATTACAGGCGGGACAACCAATTCCTCGACACCGTCTTTGGGGATAACCTGTACAAGCTGGGACGCACCGCCTGTGTCAAGCTGGCAGAGGTTTATGCTTCCATGG
>JAEXXN010000383.1 GCA_023405875.1 Bacillota bacterium
GCAGGAAAGGGCCATGGCTATCATGACTCTTTGACGCATACCCCCTGAGAACTGGTGAGGGTACTCGTCGATCCGCTGCTCCGGCATCGCAATATTGACCATCCTGAGGGCTTCTATGGATTTTTCCCTGGCATCCGCTCTGGATATCCCCTGATGTACGGTGAACACCTCCATCAGCTGCTGCCCTACAGTAAGAACCGGATTCAGGGAGGTCATAGGCTCCTGAAAGATCATGGATATCTTATTACCTCTTATATTCCTCATTTCTTTTTTGGAAAGCTCCAGGAGGTTTTTTCCCCCAAAGTTGATCTTGCCGGTCACTATGCCGGGAGGCGTGTTGATCAGACGCATGATACTGAGGGCGGTTATGCTTTTGCCGCAGCCTGATTCTCCTACGACACCCAGGGTTTCACCCTTTTCAATATAAAAGCCTATATCGTTAACGATTTTTACATGGCTATCGCCGCTTTTGAAGCTGATCTGCAGGTTTTCTACATCTAATACCTTCTCAACTGAATTCATAAACTTCACCCCTCTTCAAAATTTCTATGGATCAATTGCTGTTCAGCCTTGGGTCTAAAATATCCCGGAGGCTGTCTCCCAGCATATTAAGGGATACTACCGACAAAACGATAGCCAGGCCCGGATATAAAATCATATAAGGTGAAGTCGTAATATATTGCCTGCCCTCACTTAAGCTATTGCCCCAGCTCGGAATTTCAGGGGAAAGTCCCACGCCCAGAAAGGTAAGGCTGGCCTCCGACAATACTGTGAGAGCCATCATGAGCGTAAGCCTTATAATGAGGGGAGAGACACAAAGGGGCAGTATATATTTGAAAATTATTCTGGCGTCTGACGCTCCCATTGCCCTTGCAGCCTCCACATGCTCAAATTCCTTGACGGATAAAGCGGTGCTCCTTACAGTTCTTGTGACCCTCGGAATATATGCAATGAAAAGGGCTATTATGATATTCTGAATACCGGAACCCAGGGCTGCCAGTATAACCAGCGCCAAAAGCACCGAGGGAAAAGCCATAAGCCCGTCCATAATACGCATTATGATTATCTCCGCCCACTTGTAATAACCTGCCAAAAGCCCGGTAATAGTGCCGAATATTCCACAAAGCACAAGCACCGAAAGGCCTATAACAAGGGATACCCTGGAGCCAAAGACGATCCTCGAAAAAATATCCCTTCCATAGGAGTCGGTGCCGCATAGGTGTTCGGCGCTTGGACTCTGCATGCGGTCCTGCATATTGAATACCAGAGGATCGTGAGTGGCAACAAAGGGGGCAAACACGGCGGTCAAGACAAAGGCCAGGAATAAAACCGCACCGAAGGTGAGCCGGTTGTATTTTTTCCAGAATTTTTTAAGCTTCATTTTGTTCGCCTCCTTAGCTATTTGTATAATCAATGCGCGGGTCCACGTATTTGTACAAAAGGTCGACAGCCAGATTGACCAGTATGTATATTGCCGCCACTAATAAAATATGGCCCTGTATCATAGGATAATCCCTGCGCTTTATTGACTCAAAGGCCAAGGAACCCACTCCGGGAATGTTGAATATTGTCTCTATTGCCACGGCTCCCCCGGCCAGATGGGCAAAGGATATGCCTATTTGTGTAATTACGGGGATCATTGCATTTTTCAGGGTGTGCTTCATAATCACGTAGTATTCGTTAAGCCCCTTTGCCCTGGCGGTACGGACATAATCGTTGTTCAGAACGTCCAGCATGCTGGAGCGGGTCACCCTTGCTATGCTGGCGGAACGCTGCAAGCCAAGCGCAAGGGAGGGCAGAGTCAGAAAATAGAGGGAGTTTATGATACCCTCCTCGGATATCGGTATATAGCCGACAGATGGAAATATACTGTTTTTTACCGAGAATATAATGACCAGGTTCATCCCCAGCCAAAAGCCGGGAGTGGATATTCCTATAACCGAAATGGCCATGCAAAGCTTATCCAGTAGCTTGGCCCGGTTAATGGCAGCAATTATGCCCAAAGGTATACCTACAAGAATGGAAATGGTTATTGCGTATATAACTAAGAGCAGGGAAGGCTCCATCTTCTCCAGCAGTGCGGTTGTAACCGGCTTGTTATAGTGGAGGGAATCGCCCAGGTCACCGCGCAATACGCTTGCCATCCACCTTACATACTGCGTGGGGAGAGGGTCGTTCAGTCCAAGCTTTTCCGTAAGGGCCGCAACCTCATCTGCTGTAGCGTCAGACCCCAGCATGACCTCTGCCGGATTCCCCGGTATCAGGTGGACAATAAAAAAAACCACGACACCAACTACAAAAAGCACCGGTACTGCCGATATCAGCCTGCGAATTGTATATTCAAACACTATATGCTCACCTCCAATGTTGTTATCACGAATCATGGATGTTTGATGTCAGCAGCCTCCGGCAGCAAAATGCCGCCTAAGTATAGGTTGGAGTTAAATATACTGATATTCAACTCCAACCTGAGCTCTGCTGTTCAGTGTACTGCCCTGGTGACATGCAGCTTTATTCTGTAACCCATACATTCCAGAAGTATTTACGGGTACCCTCAAACAAATTCTGAACCTTCTTGCTGGTAACTGTCCCTACTCTTCTTTCACCGAAGGTAACGGCCGGCAATTCGTCATAAATAATGGTACAAGCCTCTTTCCAAAGCTCAAGCCTCTTTTCAGGGTTTGGCTCGGCTATCAGTTTGGCCATAATTTCCGACTTTCTTTCAGAAGAATATGCTCCCGGCCAACCTTCTCCCATAAAGGCTATAAGGGAGGGATCATCCTTAGTGCCTATACCGGAGCTGAAGATGTTGTACTTTGTAGTATCTCCTCTCAACTGCTGAAGCGTGGCATTGTCGTATACCTGCAAGTCCACGTTTATGCCTATCTCGCGTATCATATCGCATACAAGAAGAGCTGTTTTGTAGAAATAGTCGTTATCCTTGGTAGTGATAAATGTAAGGGTTTCACCTTTATAATCCGTTAATGCCAGAAGCCTCTTTGCCTCTTCAAGGTCCGGCTTGTTATATATGTCACTGCCTATATCGTTCCAGAAAGCGCTTGACTTTGCCATCCAGCAGGGATGCAGGTAATAGAAGTCCGGGCTGCCCTGGGCCGCCAGCATCAGATCGTCCATATTAAGACACTTCATGACTGCCTTCCTGAAGTTCACATCGGCAGTAGGTCCTTCCTTATAGTTGAATACCATAGAGGCGAATATGCCCAGATCCTGTACTACGCATTTCAGGTTCGGGTCTGCGGAAAGCTGGGGATACATATTATCGGGAACGCCGAAGCCTATATCGTAATCACCGGTTTGCACCCCTGTTATCCTGGTCATTTTGTCTTTGACCGGAATGATATATAATTCATCTATATAAGCATGCTTGGTGCCTGCCATACCGGAAGCGTTGCTTTCATAGGGTTTATAATCTTCAAAACGCACCAGCTTGATATGCCTGTCAGGAAGCCATTCTACAAATCTATAAGGACCTGTACCTATGTATTCACTAACATTCTCATCGCCCGCAGCTTCAAAAATTTCCTTAGGCATGACATAGGGCCCCTGGTCGTAGGAGCAAAGAGCCATAAGAGCCAAAGGTGCTGCTTCTTTAAAATGAAATACCACAGTTTTTCCATCAGTATATTCAATAGAATCAAGCTTATCTCCGATAGCTTTTTTTGCAAAGCTTGAATTCCGGAGCCAACGGTCTATGGTTGCCTTTATATCCCCTATATCCATTGTATCCCCATTGTGGAATTTAATGTTTTCACGCATAGTAAGCGTAAGGGTAAGTCCATCTTCAGAAGTCTCATATGTGCAAAGCATAGGAT
>JAEXXN010000388.1 GCA_023405875.1 Bacillota bacterium
CGGTTTAGAACCGTTCCCTACGTATGCTCCATTCCTGAACGCCGCCCCTAATGCCAGCTGCCGTCAGTTTTGTTTCGCTTGTACGCTACAAGCACCACCTCGCCGCCAAGCTGTTCCCCAAGCTCATTTTCAAATTCGGTGAGCAATTGTGCTGCCTTTTTGTTTTCCTTAACCTCTGCCAACTGGAAATGTTCCTCCATATCCATTTTTATTCCTCCCATGCGATATATTCTAATCTGCGTTTCATTTTATTCTCTGCTGTTTTTATTAAAATATGTAGTTACCCGGGAGAGTAATCCAATCAGTTGAGCTGGCTGATTCCGGTTGCCGGAGCTTGCTCCCGGCACTAAAATAGCATAGTAAAGCGGTCAGGGACGAAACAAGGCTCCTGACTTAATCGGCATTGGAATGTCAGTAATTGTAGTAAAATGTCGACAAATATTGTTGCCTGTTGGTGGAGATATCAGTCAACTCGTAGCTTTCTGTGAGTTATAATTGGATTAAGAATTTGGTAGAATTATGAATATATCAATTTTTAAGAGTAAGTTATAACTAGAACTGAGTTTAAACTGGGAGGATGATATAATGGAAGGCTGTATTTTCTGCAAGATTATAAAGGGAGAATTAGAAAGCAGCATAGTATATCAAGATGATAAGTGCACAGCTTTTATGGATATTCAACCGGTGAATGTTGGACATGTCCTTATCATACCTAACAAGCATGTTGAATTGATCTGCGATCTGGAAGATGATATAGTTAAGCAAATGTTTGTTATAGCTAAACAGATAAACAAAGCAATCAGAAACTCATCAATCAGATGTGAAGGGATTAATTATTTTCTTGCTGACGGAGAAGCAGCATTCCAAGAAGTTTTTCATACTCATCTTCATTGTTTTCCCAGGTTCAAGAATGATGGATTTGAATTGAAATTTAGCGATGAATACTATAACAAGCCGGCAAGAAAGGAATTGGATAATATGGCAATTGAGATAAAGCGCAATATTACTGGTAATGAATAATATATTTTATTTTAGGGCAAGTCAGGAGGGATGCCATATATCACATAGCAATGCTCTCACCCTATGGCACGGAGCGTTACCAAAGAGACGAGCTGTTCGGATCCGGTTCAGGGACGTCGTGAGTGCGGAAGAGTTATCTGACATACGGCATTAGAAAGTATACAAGGAGCATTGTTATGAACAGATACGAAATTGAGTTACGATTCTATAGTGTCGTGAAGGGCAATCTGAGTGTTCCTGACTTTGAACATTGGGTCTACGATTTTGATGAAGAACAAATTGATGAGTATTTTGGGAAGGGCTTTTATTTTGAATTAGCAAGTTTGAACTATAAAGATAAATTTATAATTAACAAATTGAAGGCTTTATTGTTCACCAAGATACCTTTCGGAAAATTTGAAGAGATCAAAATCAGAGATATATTAAATAGTATTATTGATGATAATCAGGATTTAGTTGAATTACTAGAAGCGGTATATGACCTATACTGTGATGGTTATTCATTTCTAAGGTATATTGGCTTGGCTTATGTTTTCTATGGCATGCCTGGAGAACATAGTACTTATTCGTTTGATGAGAAGGCAATAATAAACCTGAAAAATGAAGCAAATAGAATTTTATCTTTTTTGGATGAAGGTAAAATTATTATTACTGGTGAGTATGAATATGATGACAATAGAATAGAAGAAGAAAAGCTTGAATTGCATAGCCTTGAGAAAATGTATACTGAGCCAAAGAAAAGTATTTTGAATAGGATTGTTAGGAAGATTTGCCGTACAATGAGATAATAATGCACTCATGCTCGGTACACAGGGGAAGGGCAAGAGCATGCGTGGGTTGAGCGTTGCTACATTCCTTCAATCGAAGCGGAGTTCTGCTATATCTCACTACCTTCCCAGTTTTTTGCTTATAACTTTTTTAATATGTATGTTAAGAATATTTGTTGGAGAATAATTCATAGAAATTTCGTTTTGTGGTGCTGCCTAGAGGTCAATTAGTATAAGATCGGGGCTGAGATTTTATGGAAAGATTTATGATCGGTCAATTTGGAAAGTTTGATTACAAGAAGCAGTTAAGGGATTTTAAAGATAATTTCTATGGAGTTGAAGCATGCCTTTTTGAGAACCATTCAGACATTATCGATTTAGTTAATGAAGCAGCTAAGGCGCACTTCCATATAGGTGTTCATTTTCCGCTAAAAGCAGGTAAATGGTCGCTAAGGGACCCACAGTTTTTATCTAAAAATGACGATATCAGAAGAAGCTCATACCATTACGCAAAAGAAGAGGTCACATTTTTGGAAGGCATACGCCCAAGGTATATATTATTCCATTATCCTAAACCGGTGATACTGGACGAAGCTGTTGACTGGTCGAATTGGCGGTTTGAAGATGCTACAGAATATTATTTTCAATCAGAGTATACCTTTGAAGAATTCAAGGCAAAAAGTGAAGAATTATTCGGGTGGCTGGATTCTACATTCACAAATAATAGCATTATACCTGTACTGGAATTAGATGCTTTAAACAAGTACATATATGACACTGACTTGCTTGAAGCTCTGCTGGAAAGATATCCAAGCATTAAACTTTGTTTGGATATAGGCCGTCTTCATCTGCAAGACAAGCTGGATACAGCTTTTAATTCATTTGAGGTCACAAGGAAATATGCAAAGTATGCTGAAGTTATTCATCTATGGAATGTGAAAGTAAGTAATAACCTGGAAAACGGACATTTCCCGGTATTGCCGACTCTACCGGTTGAGGATGGGTGGGCAGACATTGAAGCATATCTAAGAGTAATAGGTAAAGAAAGCAAAGCATGTAAGATATTATTTGAACATAGGTCGGAGTTAATAAGCGACGAAGAGCTTGACAGCTGCTATAGCTGGGTAAACACATTATTAAATGCATGAGCAAGCTACTCATATATACAATCGAAGCTTACAAATTCATTATCCAGACTGCAGTCCATTCCGGTGGAGAAGGAGCGGTTTCCGATCAGGTCCATGACCTTTTCTATTTCCGCGCCTTCGTATATATAGTCCTTGGCCGCTGTGCACAGCTTCGCCGCCTCTGCTGCCGCAGCTTCAAACATATCGGGAAAAGAAGCGGTATTCACGGATGCAGGGTCCCAAGGAAAGCTCCAGATATTGTGGAGCAGGTTCAGATAATCCCGCCCGTCGATTATTTTCAATGGAAGGATCATACTGGAGAACATGGGAAGCTTGCCCATAAGCTTCTCTATATTTTTGAGCAGCAGTTTTTTAATTCCCGTCCTGTCTCTGAGTGCTGATGAAACAGCGGATATGTCTGATATTGCTTGGCAGACCGTAGCTATATCGATGTTTTCGGAATATACCCTTTCAAGGATATTTGAGTATAATTCACCAATAGAAGCCGAAGCCTGTCTTGATACCCTTATTTTCTCAGAGGCGTTGAATTCCGGAGGCTTCAATCCAAGCTCACGCTCAAGCATCAGCACATCCAGTGCAGTTTCGAACATCCTGTGATAGCAGGTGTATTTGCCTGTGTAGCTCTCACCCTTCCGTACAAAGCCGGTTCTGTAAAATATATACGGATGTGTGTGACAATCCAGCGCATAGTGACAAATGTATCCGTAAAGATAAGCTGTCAGGAGGCTTTTTTGATCCTCATCCGAGCCGCTTGAATATTTCAGGGCTTCAGAAATGAATTGTCCTGTTTTCGTATCATGAAGCCTATTGCCTATTTCCGGGATACCCTTACTTTTTGTCCAGGGCCAGGCACCGTAATAGAAAAGGATATCCGGACCTTGTGTTCCAAGGTTAAATGCATTTCTGAAGTCTGATATATGCTTTTTTACAGTATCATCCTCTATGAGACTTATCATTTTGCTGCCGCAAAGGTAATGGGTGATCAGTGCGGGCATCCTTATCCCTCCTCAAGGCCAAAGCCCGTATTGAGCCCATCCTGAATACATATGTGAATATCACCAGCAGCAGGGCCAGAAGCATAACTGACGGAGTAAGCACCGATATCCCGTATATGTCGGCCAGACGGCCTATTCCTGAAGGAATGAAGAAGCCGCTCAGCCCTGCAAATACCGATATGAAGCCTGCAGCTATTCCTGATTTTCCTGGGAAATGTGCAGTTACTATCGCCATTGCAGTCGGGAACTGTCCGGAGCATAAGAACCCCAGCAGTGCAATGAGAAGCAATGTCCAGCCGCCTTGGGGGAGCAGCCTCCAAAGGACAGATAACAGCAAGGTTCCGGTGCTTGCAGCCAACAGGTAGTTGGTCAGCCCGATACGGTCTGCTATTTTACCCGAAAACAGCCTTCCTATGGTCAATGCCAGCCAGAATACTGTAGCGGTAAAGGATGCAGGTATAAAGCTGTCCGGAAGGGTGGTGCTCCAGAATACTGTGATCCAGCCTCCGGTAGAGACTTCAACCCCCACATAGAAAAACATAGCAAGCCCGGCTACCCAAAGGAAAGGGCTTGTGATGGGATTGGAGCTGCTTTCAGGGATACTGTCCCGGCAATTATTTGTATTTTTATGCTCGTCTATCCTGAAGCGGAGCAGCAGTATGCTTACTATGACCGGAAGAATGAGCGCCAGACCGAAGCTGTATCTCCAATTACCCAGATACACAGTGCAGAAAAAGGCGATGAGAGGTGCGACTATTGCGCCTACACCGTAAAAGAAGTGAACAAAATTCATATCGCTTCCTTTGTTTTCATCCGAGGAATCCGCACAAAGCACATTTATGCCTAATTCATATATTCCATAGCCAAAGCCGGTTATAAGATTTAATATATACAGGGAAATATAGCTTCCCGCGAGCATACAACCGAGAAGACCGGTAATTATCAAGGCGCTCCCGGCCAGCATAAAAGCTCTTTTTCCTGTTCTGTTTATCAGATACCCGCCAATCAGAGAAGTAACAAGCAGTCCGATGAACTGCCCCGAAAGCAGCATCCCTCCCTGACTGTAGCTGATAGCTATATCGGTACGTACTGCTGGAAGCAAGGGACCCATTATATTTGCAATTATTCCTACTGCGATAAAACCTATGTACTGTACAAGCTTGGATGCATGCCTCAATCAATTCACCCCATTAATAGTATTGAGATTTCAATAGACATCTTGTAAGATTATTTCAGTCTGAATCAACTCTTACAAAATGTTTCCTTAATTTTCATTGAATTCGCGCGATACCCTGATGGAATACCATAAGCGCGTTCAATATAAAACATTGTAATACTTTAAATATTATTAAGCAAGAAGAATCGGTATGGCGGCACACTGTTCAGGCGTTGGGAATAATATGGTATATATTGCTTTAAGGGGGTGGGTTTATGAGTAATAGAGAATACAGGCAGGAGCAAATACCGAGGAAAGCAGCTGTTGCGGCAATAAAGGGAGGACCCATTGCACCGGAGCTGAAAGGGAAGGTGGTATTCAGGGATGTTCCGGGAGGTACCTGGATATGCATACATGTAGTCGGGCTTCCGCAGTACAGTCCGGGTGACAATGGAAAACAGCCGGTAGGGCCTCATGGCTTTCATATTCACGAAAATGGAAGCTGCCAGGTAGGAGACCCCAAAGATCCCTTCAAGGCAGCAGGGGGGCACTGGAATCCTACCAATCAGCCTCATGGAAATCATGCAGGAGATTTTCCGGTTCTGTTCTCCAATAAAGGTATGGCCTGGATGTGCTTTTTTACAGACAAATTCAAGGCCGCCGATGTAGTAGGCAAGGCTGTTATAATACATGAAAGCCCCGATGACTACAGATCACAGCCTGCAGGAAATGCCGGAAGAAGGCTGGGCTGCGGGGTAGTAAAATAGTATCAAAGGTATTGAACATTGATCTCATCAGAGGCTTCGGATTCTATTTCTCTTGGGATCCTGATTTCCAATATTCTATCCTTGAAG
>JAEXXN010000402.1 GCA_023405875.1 Bacillota bacterium
TGAGGTATATATTTATGCGTTATCCCGCAATTAAAGTCGATTCCGGGAAGCTTACCCATAATACCAGAGTACTGGTGGATAAATGCGGTAGGTTCGGTATCGATGTCGTACCGGTGACCAAGGTATACTGCGGCATGCCGGAGGTCGCTAAAGCTTCTGTAGCCGCAGGAGTAAAGAGGCTTGCAGACTCAAGAATTGAAAATATCATAAAGCTGAAGGATCTGAAGGTTGAGAAGGTTCTTCTCAGGATCCCGATGCTTTCACAGGTTGAAGAGGTAGTAGAGCATGTGGATATAAGCTTGAATTCCGAGTATGAAGTGATAAAGGCCCTTTCTGAGAAGGCCCTGGAAAAGGGAAAGGTACACCGTATAGTACTTATGATTGACCTTGGAGACCTCCGGGAAGGGGTCTGGTTCCAACATGCCGTTGAATTTGCAGGAAGGATTGTGGAGCTGAAGGGTATTGAGCTTGTGGGGGTAGGGGTAAATCTTACCTGCTATGGTGCTGTTATTCCCAGCAGAGAGAATCTTGGCTTGCTGGTAAGCATAGCTGAAGAAATAGAAAAGAAATATGATATAAGGCTTCAGATAATCTCAGGTGGAAATTCCAGCAGCCTGCATCTTCTCGACAAGGGTGAAATGCCGGAAAGAGTAAATCAATTGAGGCTTGGTGAAGCAATAGTCCTTGCCAATGAAACAGCCTACGGTGCAAAGCTGGAAGAGGAGTACAGCGATGTATTCACTTTTGCGGCAGAAATAATAGAATTAAAGGAAAAGCCTTCTGTACCTGTCGGAGAGACCGGGATGGATGCTTTCGGAGGAAAGCCGGTATATACCGACAGGGGAATAAGGAAGAGGGCAATTGTGGCTTCCGGAAGGCAGGATATCAAGTTTGACGGAATAAAGCCGAGAGACAAGGACGCAATAGTACTGGGAGCAAGCAGCGACCACCTTATAATCGATGTAAGCGATTGCAGTAAGGATTACAAGGTAGGAGATGTACTGGAGTTTGATATGGACTATGGTGCATTGCTCGCAGCCTTCACATCGGAATATGTGAATAAGGTGATAGAATAAACAGGGATGAAAAAACGGAGGTTCTCCTCCGTTTTTTCTTGCTGTGAATTCCTGGCCGTAACGGCCGGCATCTGAAGAAATATACATATGGCAGGTATAATTGTACTTTATATTTTCCACTATATGTTATACAATGTAGTTTAGGAGGCGCAA
The DNA here is from genome assembly GCA_023405875.1 of Bacillota bacterium. Classification (GTDB taxonomy): domain Bacteria; phylum Bacillota; class Clostridia; order Lutisporales; family Lutisporaceae; genus BRH-c25. The sequence goes on from JAEXXN010000402.1 coordinate 1,230, forward strand.
GAGTTGTGCTTCTGTTTGGTGCAAATAAAGAGCAGATAAGGATTTTCAGACATGGCCTCTTTCGGGTATATCTGAAATTAATGCTTCAACAACTGTCGGACTGAAGATAGAAAAGCTTTTGCCTCATAATCTTGTTGAGGAGGTAGTAGATTCATGAAAATTATCATTTTTGCAGTGCTGCTGGTGTCGGTACTTTTCTTTATCAGCAATTACAATAGCCTGACCGTTAAAAAAAGCAGGGTTGGCAATGCGTGGGCCCAGCTCGATGTACAGCTGAAGAAAAGATTTGACCTTATACCGAAGCTTCTTGAGACTGTAAAGGGTCATGCAGAGCATGAGGAGAGTACCCGGGATGCCGTGGTAAAGGCAAGGAACCAATATATAAGTGCCGGAGCTCCGGAAGAAATGATGAGGGCAAATATAGAAATGACAGAAGCTTTGAGCCGTTTGTTCCCCTTGGCTGAAAGCTATCCCGGCCTGAAGACAGATACGGATTTTATGGAGCTGAAGAAGGAACTGACACAGGTAGAAGAGGGCATTGCCTATGCAAGACAGTTCTACAACGATACAGTAATGATATTCAACAATGCAATACAGCTTTTCCCCTCCAATATCATTGCCGCCTTGCTCGGCTTTAAAGAAGGACCGTATTTCAAAGCAGATGAAACAGAAATGCAGAATGTTAAGGTAGAATTCTAGCCCATTGACTTTCTTAATATAGAATATCCATATAAGGAAAGCAGGTAAACACAGATGAAAAATGACATGTATAGTCTGTTTGATATGAACAGGGAGCAGGAGATGAAGAAGGAGAGTCCTCTGGCCTTGAGAATGAGGCCTGAGACCCTGGAGGATTTTGTCGGACAGGAGGACATAGTAGCTCCTGACAAGCTGCTTTATAGGGCGATCAAGGCTGATAAGCTCACATCCCTGATATTTTTCGGACCGCCGGGCACAGGTAAGACCACTCTGGCAAAAATAGTCGCAAATACTACCAAGTCATATTTTGAGCAGCTTAATGCCGTCACCTCCGGAGTGGGAGACATACGAAGGGTCGTGGAGGAAGCAAAAAACCGTAAGGGAATGTATGGACAGCGTACTATACTATTTATAGACGAGATCCATAGGTTCAACAAATCCCAACAGGATGCCATGCTTCCATATGTTGAGGACGGAACTGTAATACTGATTGGAGCCACAACAGAAAACCCATATTATGAGGTTAATGATGCTTTGATTTCCCGCTCTACCATTTTCAGACTCAAACCACTTTCTGAAGATGCAATCAGAAAATTGGTGGAGAGGTGCATAGCGGATGAAAAGAAGGGCCTGGGTGCATATAACATCACTATAAGCCAGGAGGCAATGGAGCATATTGTCAATGTCGCAAACGGTGATGCCAGATCGGCGCTTAATGCGGTTGAGCTTGCCGCGCTTACTACTGAAAGAAGCAGTGACGGCAAAATACATATTGGCCTTAAGGACGCGGAGGAATGCATTCAGAAAAGGGCGATTAATTATGAGAAAAAGGGAGAGAACCACTACGATACAATTTCAGCCTTCATAAAGAGTATGAGAGGCTCCGACCCTGACGCAGCACTTCATTACCTGGCAAAAATGCTCTATGCGGGGGAGGACCCCAAATTTATAGCAAGAAGGATAATGATCTGCTCTGCTGAGGATGTAGGGAATGCAGAGCCCAATGCCCTTGTGGTAGCCACGGCTGCAGCAACGGCAGTACAAATGATAGGTATGCCGGAAGCACAGATTATTCTTTCCCAGGCAGCCCTTTATGTGGCATGTGCTCCGAAAAGCAACTCGGCAGTGGCCGGAATAGGTAAGGCTATGAAGGATGTGGAGAACAGGAAGACGGGCTCAGTACCCCTTCACCTCAGGAACGATGCTTTCAAGGGTGCAAAGGCCTGGGGGTATGGCGTCGGGTACAAGTATCCCCATGACTACGAGGGCAATTATGTGGAGCAGCAGTATCTTCCTGATGAGCTTAAGGATGCGCAGTATTACTTCCCTACTGCAAATGGACATGAGAAAAAAGCCGGAGAGCTGCCGAAGCTTAAAAATAGAAAAAAATGATAACAGGGCATATAAAGTAGGTATAGGAGAATTCTATTTAAAGAATTCTCCTATTTTTTTTATGAGGCCGCTGTTCTTATCTGTACTGTCGGGCTGGTACCGTGGACCCGGTGCCACAAACGACTGCTTTTCTGATATATCGCCATTTCCATCTGCTTCGGAAGACGTATCTTCAGAGCTTTTATCAGCATTAGGCTTCCCTACATAAGTGGTTATATTCTCCTGTTTAACCAGCATATTATCATAATTTGGAATTTTGACATTTTTCATGAATTTTTCTTTGAAGTTAGTCTTTTTAAGAGGTCTGCCTCCCGGATCAATAGCGGAGATTTCCATAATTCTGGGGGGTGCTTCATCAAGCTTAATCTCAGGATATTTTTCTACATAGGTATTGCTCTCCAGCTTATCTATCCTGTTGTTCAAATTCTGAAGGTTGTCGGAAAGCCCTTTTATCTCATCAAGTATTTGCTTCAGGTAATCACTCACCTCGGGAAAAACTGTTGTCTGCGGCTTCTCCGCAGGTTTGTCCTCAGGCACTTGCTTTGAGGTATGCTCTATCGGCCTCGATATATCATAATTCTTGTCAATAAGGAAGTAGCCTTTGGTTATCGATACTGAACCGGTATTTCTTATCAATTTCAGAAAATACATATTGGTTTCCCGGGTTATCGGCAAATCGATTGTTTTTTTCCATTTGCCCGAAGCTTCGTCAAAAGTGTGTTGATGAAATACCTGATCCTTTAACCATGCAAGCTGCAGGG
>JAEXXN010000436.1 GCA_023405875.1 Bacillota bacterium
GTATGGATGAGGAAAACTTAATGTCGGCGCTTCTTGCAAAGCAGAACGGAGTAAAGAAGGTCATTGCAAAGGTGAGCAGGGCAAACTATATAAATATAATAAAGAGCCTGGGTATAGACAGTGTAATAAGCCCCAAGCTCATAACCACCAATCATATTCTGAAGTTCATACGCGGCAACAGCGTTGAATCCTTATACAGGATAATAGAGGGACAGGCCGAGATAACAGAGCTGATAGCAGACAGCTCCAGCGGAATATTGAACATAAAGCTCAGAAAGCTTGGTTTGCCAAAGGATGTAATAATCGCAACCATTGTGAGAAAAAAGGAAGTGGTTATTCCTCATGGTAATGACGTTATAAAAGAAGGAGACAGGGTGATCATAATATCAAAAAATAAGAATTTTTCCAGCCTGGATGAAGTAGCTGCGATTTTTGCAGGAGGACTATGAAGTGAACTTTAGAATATTGTTAAGAGCATTAGGCATGCTGATAACCTGTGAAGCGCTGATGATGCTGCCCTCTCTGGGGGTATCGGTATATTACGGCGGGGAGGATGCAGCAGCTTTTGCTCTTAGTATAATAATTATCGCCGTATTCGGAGTTCCATTGACCTATATAAAAACAAGCAAAAGCGGTATGTATGCCCGTGACGGCTTTGCCATTGCCGCACTGGGCTGGATCGCGCTGTCGGTATTCGGCGCTCTTCCCTATACGATAAGCGGGGTCATACCTTCTTTTATAGACAGCTTCTTTGAAGCGGCCTCAGGCTTTACAACAACCAGCGCCAGCGTTTTGACCCATATAGACGACCTGCCGAGGGGTATACTGTTCTGGAGAAGCTTTACCCACTGGGCGGGAGGAATGGGGGTCATAATGCTGACCTTGGTCATACTGCCCTCTGTCGGAGCAGGGGCAGTGCAGATGATGAAGGCAGAGTATCCAGGGCCAAACCCTGGTAAGCTGGTTCCCCAGGTAAAGGAGACGGCAAAAATACTGTATAAAATATATCTTGCTTTTACCATTGCTGAAATTGTCATGCTGAAATTGGCAGGACTACCCCTTTATGATGCGTTTATTCATACCTTTGGTACTGTCGGCACCGGCGGTTCCTCCAATATGAATGCAAGTATAGGGGCCTATAATAATATATCCGCAGAGATTATAATAACAGCCTTCACCTTTATCTGCGGTGCGAATTTTACACTGTATTACCAGATGTTGAAGGGTGATCTCAAAGCCCCATTTAAAGATGAAGAGTTCAGGTTCTATTCAGGTATAATAATAGCGGCTACAATATTGATAACCGTCAGCCTTCATGGAAGCGTATTCAGCAGCCTGTGGGAGTCGCTCCGACATTCCTCCTTTCAGGTGGTTACCATTGTGACTACAACAGGCTTTGCTACAACTGACTTCAACACTTGGGGAATGTTCAGCAAAATCATATTGTTCATATTGATGTTTGTAGGAGGCTGCTCCGGCTCTACCGGCGGAGCCTTAAAAAGCGTAAGGATACTGCTTCTCCTGAAGGTTATGAAAAGGGAGCTTTTGCAGATTATACATCCGAAGGCTGTTTATTCGGTAAGACTGGGAAAACGGGCGGTTGACGACAGGATAATAGCTGAAGTGCTGGGCTTCTTTTTCATGTATATCATGATATTTATAGCAGCGCTGCTTGTGGTTTCCCTGGATAATCTGGATTGGGCGACAACGATAACGGCAGTAGCCGCAACTCTTGGCAATGTAGGACCGGGTTTTGGACTGGTAGGACCTATGGGTAATTATTCGGCACTGTCGGACCTGAGCAAGTTGGTTTTAGCCTTATGCATGATCATAGGACGCCTGGAGATTTATCCGATACTGCTGCTTGGAATACCTTCCTTCTGGAAGAGAGCAAATCTCTAGCTTCCCTCGAAAAAGAACAAAAATAAAATAATCATAAAAAAGGATGTCGCATCAGTAGGAGAATGCGACATAGAAAAACGGAACGGTTTAGAACCGTTCCCTACATATGCTCCATTCCTATGAGTGGATTTTGAGGTTACAAGCTAAGGATAGTAGGCTTTGGAATGTTGTGAAATGTTATACGGCAGCTTGCGGAGAAACCATAGAACTTCTTAGTGAAATGTAGGAATAGCAGCAGCAACTGTTTGAGCGTAGCGAGTTTTGCTGCTGCCCGGAATGAGCTTAGTAGTTCTGGTTTCGGAGCTTCGCTGCGGTATAATATTTCACTTGCACTCCTATGCCTATTCCAATTCCGCATATGTCGCATCCTTCTTATATTGTGCCAAATGCCGGCAAAGCCGGGACAACAAATCTGTCCATAAAAAAATGAAGACCTGAAAGGCCTTCATTTTTTTGTTTATTTGTAAAACACATGGTTACCAATTCTTTTTACAAGGGTTTTGTTTGCAACAATCCACGTACCTTCTGACTTGTCGGGATTGAAGAAATAAGTTGAAGTTCCAACGACATTTGTACCGGCGAATACTGCTTTTGCAGCCTTTATACTATCTGAATTCGGAGTATTATAAATAGTGCCGTCCGCAACAGGACTGAACTGAGGGATATTTTTATAATACTCAAATATGACTCCCTTGACTGTATTGGGAAACGAAGCTGATTTGACCCTGTTCAGGATTACATTACCGACGGCAACCTTTCCATTATAAGGCTCAGCTTCAGCCTCGGCATGTATTATTCTTGACATCCAGTAGAGATCAGTGGCCGAGTAGGTCGTCCCTCGTGAGGCGGTAACTGACGCTGTGGTCGCTGCCTTCGCAGCAGTGGCTGCAAAAAGCTTTGACTGAGTCTGTTTGCCTGCAATACCGTCAATCCGCAAACTGTTTGCCTGCTGAAATTTTATGACCGCATTTTCGGTCTTTTTGCCATAAATACCGTCAGCAGTTCCTGCTGAATAACCCTTTGAGTTAAGCACCTGCTGTACCTTTGCAACACCGGTGCCTCTGCTTCCGAATTTGAGTACGCCGTAATAGGTATCTGCAAAGACTCCGATAGCTTGTCCAAATACCATCACGGATATGATAGCAACACAGATTAAAGCTTTAAGCTTATTTTTCATACACAATACACTCCTTCCATAGATACATGTCCCTATTAATAAAACAGCAGAAACAGGACATATTAATCATTGATGCGTTATCAAAATTTTTAATAACGCTTGCCTCCGAAGTTAGCTGACGGGTTCGGGACAGAAGGTTCCCTACCATGGGTTGTCCATGGATTAACCCCAGAATTGGTTCCTCCGTACCCGGCAAAAACCGGGATTCAGCAAATGTCTGTGTTTACATAATGCATATTATATAACATATCCAGAAGCATGTCAAACCGCAGGAAAAATTGGCAATTTACCATATATTTTTCGTAAAGATTTATTTGCTTTCCTGTACTTCACTGACAAACTTTAAGCCTCTCCGTAAGACACTCTCCTATCAGCCGGCACAGCAGATTAACTTAATATAATAGACATAAAATTTAAGTATATTGTAAACAAAAATGTAATTTTCTTAATACGGAGCATTGATAATACTAGGATTATGAAGGGATTGCGCAAAAATGTTGTTAAGCAATGGAGAAATAAATATAAAAAATTATAAAAATATCGAAAAATTAGAAGGAATATTTCAGTAAAACTAGAATATATAATTTGTGAAAAGTTTGATAATATAAAATTTTGCAAGAGAATGTTTAGTAATATCGAAAATCAATATCAAAGAGCATATTATATCTGATAAAATTAAAGTGTATGTCTTACAATAAAAATTGAATTTTGGAGGATTAATATGCATAAGGAAATTGGAGAAAAGATAAACTTACTCAGAACTACAAAAGGAATGACCTTGAAGGAACTGGGAGACAAGGCGAATCTCTCGGTAAGCTTTCTTTCACAAGCAGAGCGCGGCTTGACATCAATCACTATCAATACCTTGAAGAAAATTGCAGAAGCCTTTGATGTTGAGCTGAGCTATTTTTTCACTCCTCCTCCGAGTCACCGCCCAATGATAATGCGCAGCTACGAGCAGGAAGTCATCAGGATCGACGAGTCCAAGTTCATTTATCATGATCTTGGCAGTGACATACCGGAAAGGCAGCTAGACCCGATGATGGTTACAATCCTTCCCACCAGGGACTCGGAGGAGGTCATCCCCTATGAGCATCAGGGGGAGGAATTTGTTTATGTATTGGAAGGCATATTCACAATCTTCCTGGGGGACAGCCAGTATGAGCTGTATCCCGGAGACAGTATACATTTATCCTCTTCGGTGCCGCATAACTGGGCTAATTTCACCAATAAGCTGGTAAAGATACTTGCGGTGAGCACACCAAGCGTACTGAAATAGAATATTTAAAAAAATCTATAATTTATTTTGGAGGGGTTAATGATGAATAGAATCGAGAAACTGGCAAAAAGCTTAAAGGGTGGGAACATAGACGGACTTCTTCTTGTTGATGCCTCAAATATCAGGTATATAAC
>JAEXXN010000459.1 GCA_023405875.1 Bacillota bacterium
ATATCACAAAATAGAGTCTATATAAAGATATGTTCATAGGGGGCTTTACATTGATTGAGAACACTCAATGATCTTAACAAGTGCTTTTTGTTACTGCTCATATTCTTCAGGAAGCAGGGTTCATACATACTCCCACGAACAGCAATGCTCCGTTAGCGGCTGTAATGCCGTAGATGAAGGGGCGGTTGAGGATCATTTCCGCTTTATCTTCGGGCATTGCGGAGCCGACATAGTCGATCCTGGTAAAGGCGGATGCCTCGACTCCGTTTTCATCAATGGAAATATGGGTTTCCTGCTTTATTCCGGAAATAAATGCGGGGGAATCGGTTATGCCGGAGAACTCGGCGCTTTCCGGGGAAAAAGCGGAGGTGACGCCTAATGCTTTCAGCGTATCAACCAGTTCAAAACTGGAGCCGTATTTGAACTTGGGGACGCTCCAGACAACCTCGCCATGTTTATCTTCACCATGAGCAAATATTTCCTCCAGCTTTTGAGGTGATGCCAGCAGCTCGCTGATATCAACGCCTTTATCCGGCAGTATAAATATCATGCTGCCGTTTTCCTTCAGATTCAGCGAAGACCGGGTATATCCGTCGCCCTTGATGAAACCATGGGACCCATAGGTCATATTCATAAAATCGCAGACAACTTCCTGACCGCTCTCAAGATAGAAGGTATCCTCCTTGGTGTTATCTGCCTTAAAGAGGTCAACCCATTGGTCGTAAAAGTAAACCGTGTTGAGGATGCTCATAATTTGTTGGGCATCCGTTTTAAATTCAGGGGTAAGAGTACCGTTCGTATTTTGGAAGATCCATTTGCCCATTGCCTTGCCGGCACTCTCTTCGGCAAAATCGGCGGTAAAGAGGGAGGCATAAAAATGCTCGGTGGCATTTCTGATAAAGCTGTCCTTAAAGGAGATTTGCTGACCGTCCATTTCCTTGTCCAGCCACAGCGAATTGGCGATCTTCAGCCTTGAAATCTTATTGTCGGTATAGAGCAGGCGGTAGAGGTTGCCGCATTGCTCCGACAGTCCGGCTGTATCCTCAGCGCCTAAAAGGGTCAGCAGCTCATCCCTGGTGGAGCCCCCGGCTCCGGCTGCCGCCAGACTCAGGGCATAATAAAGGCTCAGCGGCGAATAACAGAGGTTGGTCCCGCTTCCCTTCAAAATCTGCGCTGCGGTGTTATAGGTAAATTTGTTGACGGCACTTATAGTATCCTCGCTTACCGGGTTGTTTTTCCGTACCTCCCGCTGCGCGTCCAAATCTTCAAAATCAATTCCCTTAGGGTATACCGGGGCGGCAACAAGGTTGGCTCCGTTGGCTCCCGTCAGGCCGACTGATTGGCTGCACGCTGTCAGTCCGAACAGCATTGCGGCTGACAGAAGCATTGATATGAGTCGCTTCATATGAATTTCCCTCCCATATTACGCCATTGATGCGTTTTTTCCCGCATAGATTCCTATCCGGCGTTCAGTGATCCTCTATTTTTGTACTGCCTCTTGGACGGAAATATAATCCATTTTGTTCCTCCTATAGCAGGGTGCTGTGGCAAAAGTAGAAAATGTGCAACAACAGGAACGGTTACGAACCGTTCCCTACGAACAACACATGACAATTGGTATATTGTAGGGAACGACCCCCGTGTCGTGACCGTTGTTGCTGCTCTTTTATTTGCACTTATGTTATAATAAACGCAATTAGGGAAATAAAACCTTATGGTTTTATCTTTTATGCATTTATTGAAACGGTGTGTAGCAATCCGATTAGCGGATTGCAGTTATGTTATAATAAACGCAATTAAGGAAATTTATAAATTACCACGCAGTATCTGTGCGGTCGGAATATCAGTGAAGCCCTTATGAACGGGGGAATCATACCGGGATGAGGATCATTTTACTGCCAATGCCGTAGAAGGAGGTACTCTATGGAGCTCAAAAAACAACTTCAATCAGTACTGAAAAAATATAACTGCTATGAGGGTATTCTGTTTCAACTGGCTTCTCCGTACGCCCTCTATCAGAGTCTGGCTCCCGGCAGCCCGTACCGGTCGGAGGACCCGGAAGCCGGGGCAGCTCCCGGATATGTGGAGCAGTGTGTGCAGATCGCTGTGCAGCTTTATGAAAGCCTTGCTTTCGGGAAGCAGCTTCTTGTCGTTTATGAGGATATGTACGGTGAGGAGAACCTGGAGGAAATCGCTTTTGTGGAAAGCTGCTTGCTTGAGTGTGGGACAGCAGAGCACGATACCTTTTCGTGGAAGCACCAGCCCATGGAAGGAGATTATCCCGCTGCACGGGATGCGAACGAAGAGATCTATACCTGCACCCGCCGGTTGTATGGGGCCGAAGGCATCAGCGCCGAGGGTCTGTTCCGGGAAATCATTCTGTCGGACATCGGCGGGGAGTACGGGCTTGCCTCCAAGGTATTCGTCGTTGATACGGAATCCGCGTGCATTTTTCATCTTTACGATGACCGGGGGAGTGCGATTTACGCACCGGAGGAAGCCTTATTGCCACATATCGGCACTGAACATGACGATGTGACGGATGGTCTAAATCATTGCTTTTAGGAGGTTACCCATGAATTTTGAACTTTTACAAAGCGCTATGCCTGTGTTTGACGAGCTGAGGGTCATTAATAAAAGCTTTATGTCAGAGGACGTTACAATACAGCTTGTCGGCTTGATACGCCAGGGAAAGTCGCTCAAATTGTATGCCTTACAGCTTGATGAACAGGTTTATGAGGCGGAGCTTCTGGAGGAGGAACAGGAATTTTCCCGACCTTCCCGCAGGAGGCCTGTTACAAATCGTCAACAAATCTGTGATGCAAGCAAAATTGAATATAGGATACCGTTGACATGCGCAAATTCTATTCTCATCGAAGAGCAAGAATTTCAAGTCTCTTGTACTGTATCTTCCCGCCTTGGGGATGACGATCTCAACTGTATTTTTTTGCTTGCGGAATTTATGAAAAAGGGCTTTAAGCCTTGCGACAGCATTGAGACAAGAGATTTCTCCCATATTCTTTTCACCACCATCGAATTGGAAGGAGAATACGATCATATACCGCCTGGAAAACAAAGCGGCGACATTGTGCTGCGCTTCGGAAACACCGATATCCGGCGATACCCGGTTGAAAAAAGGCTGCGTCTTCATATAGGCCGGGACTATCTCCGGGCTTTCCGATTTAAGGACAAACAGACGGAGGAAATTCACCGCTTTTACATACAGCGGGTCTATCTGATGGATATATGGGCGGAAACGGAGAAAAGCTTTTCCGACCCCCGTCGTCTTGAGAGGGTGAGCGAGACGGAGCTACTTGAAATGAAGAAAGCTTGCTTCCAGCACCTTGAACGGTTGTGCCCGAGAGGAATGTATCTTCCCGTCATTGAATATGAAGCTGAAGAAGCTGTTTCTTTTGAGTTCCATACCGTTGAATATCTCAATGCACGATATGAAGCTTCGCGGGAAAACAAAGCCTCCTCAATACTCATTATGGCCAGACCGGAGGAACCTCTGGGACGGCATGGAATGAAGCTGAAGGCGGCCGTGATTCAAAGCCCCGTTTCAAAGGAAACAGAGAGCTTATATGTCGAACTCCTGCGGTATAGCCAGATTGTAAAGCATGAGGATATGGTATTATGACAAACAGGAATTTGTCGAGTAGATTTGAACTGTGGATCATTTATATAATGAAGACAGGAGATTTAAGCATATATGGCACTACATGTTATTAGTATAACCGTCATTTGTATACTGGCCATCCTTTTTATATTTCTTCCTTACTTTCCAGGAGGATATGACCATTTAGCTGTAATGATTTCTGGTATTGTTCAGATTGCAAGCTTTATTTCTCTGTTGCTTGTTCCTATCGGCGTTTTGTGGTTAATATATGAAAGAGTACAGAAGAAAAAAGTTAAAGACGGCTCAAGAAAAAGCGGCAGCTTTGCAATAGTGGCCCTATTGGTACTTACTCTGATTGTTATTGTTTCTTCATTCGTTGCTATTGGAGGCATCGGTAGTTTTAGAGGTTCTTTAGCACTGGGTATTTTTATACCGATCATTTTTGTTTATACCACAGTTAAGATTATTATCCCCCAGATAAGAAAAATGAGGAATCCCAGTGCTCTTAAGCCAAGTATTATTCCATATTATATGGTGATCATCCCGGTAGCTATAGTTATCTTTCGGTGCGCTCTTATCGTTCCTGTGGTGGATTACAGCACAAACCATGCCATAGAGCAAAGCATGGTCATGATACAGGATTTAGAGGAATATTACTCGGAAAACGGACAATACCCTGTTTCGTTGCAAGGATTATGGAAAGACTATTATCCAAATGTTATGGGTATAGAAAAATACTATTATGAGCCGAATGGAAAGGCTTATAATCTGTTTTTTGAGCAATTATCCTCTGATCTCTTTGCACGGGAAATCGTTATGTACAATAAGCTGGATGAACACATTATCAGAAGCCACCCGAGTTTCATTTTTAGACTTACACCGGAAGAATTCAAAAGATACAGGGGATATTTCGATGAATTTGATTTGCCGAAGCAACATTGGAAGTATTTTCTATTCGATTGATAATACGAGGCTCAGTTATAAGCATAAATACGAAGCAGTCAAATTCCAATTTATCGGTGTGATTATGATTATTTGCATAGCAAAAAAACTGTACCGCGCAGGG
>JAEXXN010000519.1 GCA_023405875.1 Bacillota bacterium
TCCTATGTCAATGTGGTGGGAGGCATAAGGCTGAACGAGCCTGCCACCGATCTGGGGATAATTGCCGCTATTGCTTCCAGCTTCAGGGACAGAGAGATTGACGAGGGTACTGTTATTATAGGTGAAGTCGGGCTTGCCGGAGAGGTAAGGGCGGTGAACTTCATGGAAAAGAGGGTCAATGAGGCTGCAAAGCTTGGCTTCAAAAGATGCATAGTGCCTCAGAACAATTGTAAAAAGCTCGATGACAGATCGGGGATCAAGGTCGTCGGAGTATCAAATGTAAATGAAATGCTTGATATGACGTTAAATGCGTAGGAGGATAAATAAATGAGGGATGAAGTGAGCAGAGAGGACGGACTGCAAGGCTGCCTAAGGATGATTGCCCCTGGAACCCCCCTGAGGGAGGGCCTTGAAAGTGTCCTGAAGGCAAAAACAGGAGGACTTATAGTAATAGGCGACAGCCAGGAGGTAATGTCCCTGGTGGATGGCGGTTTTCATATCAATTCGGATTTTTCGCCGGCATACCTGTATGAACTGGCCAAAATGGATGGAGCAATCATACTCAGCCGTGATTCCAAGAGAATATTATATGCCAATACACAGCTTATACCGGATCCCTCCATTCCATCCTCAGAAACCGGTATAAGGCACAGAACGGCGGAAAGAGTGGCCAGACAGACCGGGGAGCTTGTAATATCAATCTCCCAGAGGAGAAATATCATTACCATTTACAAGGGATACCTGAAATATGTGCTTAAGGATCTCAGCATAATATTATCCAAGGCAAATCAGGCCTTGCAGACACTGACCAAGTATAAGTCGGTGCTGGAGCGGACCCTGGTCAACCTGGGGTCTCTGGAGTTCGACGATATTGCCACCGTACTGGATGTGGCGCAGGCGGTTCAGAAAATAGAAATCGTGACAAGGATAGTAGCCGAGGTGGAAAGGTATATACATGAGCTGGGGATAGAAGGAAAGCTTGTAAGCATGCAGTTGGATGAGCTTGTTTCGGGCCTGAAGGAAGAGGAGATACTTCTTGTGAGGGACTATCTTCCCAATGAGGATACCAAGAGCTACAAGGAAGTGATAATGACCTTGAGGAATCAATCCTCAGAGGATCTTCTGGAGCTGTCCTTTGTGGCAAAGATACTCGGGCTGGGCAACAGCATCAATACCCTGGACCTTCCCATATCGACCAGAGGCTACAGGATACTGAGCAAGATTCCCAGGCTCCCTATGGGAATAATTGAAAACCTGGTTGCAGACTTCGGCAAGCTTCAAAGGATACTTACCGCTTCAATAGAAGAACTGGATGACGTAGAGGGTATCGGAGAAGTAAGGGCGCGGATGATAAAGGACAGTCTCAAGCGTGTCTATGAACAGATACAGACAGAAAGGCATATATAACGAGGCAATGGATGTCTCCTACCGGCATATCTCCCGCCTCGTTGAAACGCGCACAGGAAAGAAAATTTTTCTACTGATGCGTTATAAAATAAAAACCCCTGTATAAGGCACAGCCAAATACAGGGTTTGTTTTTTGTTTGTAGGGAACGGTTCATAACCGTTCCGGATTCATTATCATCACCATTATTTTGCTAAAAAAAGTTGTAAATACCGAGGGTATGCATCTTCTCATACTCCTTCAGCAGTACGTCATACATACTGATATCCAGCACATTACATAAGGCAGCTATATAAAAAAGATTGTTTCCAAGCTCTTTTTCAATAACCTCTCTGCAATTGGCACAGAGCCCTCCGCTCAGATGGGTATCCATATAGTTCTTAAGATCCTGCAGGGATACTTCATCACCATAATTCTGTTTCTTTGAGTTGATCTCAATACATCCACAGCAGGTTACAGCCTTTACGACAGCCCTGTTGACCCTTGACTGGGATTCCTGATATTTTGTAAGTATGTCAAGAACGCTTTTGTGGCGTATTAACAGCTCTCCTACGCTGTCCTGGAAGTGATCGTAAAGCAAATCTTTCATGAGGTATCACTCCTATACAAAAGTAAACATAAAATATAGTATGGTTCAAAATCAAATAGACATCAACAATCTTCTATATTTATTATAAATATAAGGAATTCCAATGTCAATTTATAATTGCAATGTGGACATTCCATAAGCGGTAGAAAATTATGGAAATTATGCAGATCAAATCTGATTGGGGGTAAATAAATGTTCAGTATAGGTGATAAGATAGTATATCCGCGCCACGGTGCGGGAGTTATAGAGGGAATCGAAGAGAAGGAGGTCCTTGGGGAGAAACTAAAGTACTATGTCATCAGGATCGCTTTGGGAGATATGTGTATGCTGGTGCCTATGGACAATATGGAAACCAGCGGTATCAGGGAAATAACCTCCAGGAAGGAGCTCCAGGAAATATATGATATACTTTCGGGTAAAACAAGCAGTATGTGCAAGAATTGGAGCAAGAGATACAGGGAGAACGAAACAAAGCTGAAAAAGGGTGATATTTATGAAATATCAGAGCTGGTAAAAAATCTTACAGTGGCAGACCGTGAGAAAAAGCTTTCCACCGGCGAGAAGAGAATGCTTGAGAATGCTGCTCAGTTGCTTATCAGTGAGCTTATGCTTATTTTGGACGAACCCTACGATAAAGTAGAGGAGGCAGTGAAAAATATGATAAAAGATTAGTAAGAAATGGGATAAAATAAAGATTTTTATATAATTGGTGCAATTTAATGGCTAATTGTTATTTTTAAATGCTAATAAATCTGATATAATAAAATTGGTTTACAATTGCTTAAAAAGTATCAAATTGGATATACTTATAAAAGGAGGTGAACTTAATCAATGAGGAAAATTATTGTTTGGGTGTTAATGATTTTAGGAGTTGCAGCGGGTGCGGAAGCAGCATACCTTATTACAGACTACTTTGGCGTAACACGTATTTTTAATTATGATTTTTCCGGTGGAAATTCTTTTATTTTGTTTCTGATAGGTGGGGCTATTGGTGGAATAATATTTTATTTAATATCTTCATGGCTTATTAATTTAGGCAGGGAGTCTACCACAAAAGTTGAAAAAATGCTCCAGAGGATACCTACCGGTGAAATGCTGGTCGGAGCGTTGGGTTTGATAATAGGCCTTGTAATAGCTTATCTTATAAGCAGCGGCCCGATAAAGCTTATACCTTTTGCATGGCTGGGGACTTTACTGTCGATATTGGTATATCTGCTTTTAGGATATCTGGGAGTGAGCCTTGCAACAAAGAAAAGGGAAGATCTTGTCAACTTGCTTCTCCCATGGAGGAAATTGATACAGAAGGATAAGGATAAACTAACTGCAAAAACTGAAAACATTGTGCAGCCCAAAATACTCGATACGAGTGTTATTATAGATGGAAGAATAGCAGACATATGCAAAACCGGATTCGTTGAGGGTCCACTGATCATACCGGCATTCGTATTGGAAGAGCTTAGGCATATAGCTGACTCGTCAGATGCCCTGAAAAGGAACAGAGGCCGCAGAGGGCTGGATATACTGAACAAGATCCAGAAGGAGCTGGATATCAATGTTGAAATCATTGAGAAGGATTTTGAAGAGCTTTCCGAGGTTGATACCAAGCTTTTGAAGCTGGCACAGTTCATTAATGGAAAGGTGATCACCAACGACTATAATCTGAACAAGGTGGCAGAATTCCAGAGAGTACCGGTACTGAACATAAATGAGCTTGCAAATGCAGTAAAACCGGTGGTTCTGCCGGGTGAGGAAATGGTAGTTCAGGTAATCAAGGACGGTAAGGAATTCGGCCAGGGGGTTGCATATCTGGATGATGGAACAATGATAGTGGTTGACGGCGGAAAACGCTTTATTGGAGAGACCATTGAGGTTGTAGTGACCAGTGTGCTTCAGACTGCAGCCGGAAGAATGATATTCGTAAAGCCCAAGTCAGCTGCTGATAAGGTATCATAATATTCATACCCCAAGTGAGCCGCAAGGTTTGCTTGGGGTATATCTATAAAATCTTGTTATAAGAAATCGGAGGGGCAAAGAGGCTATGAATACTGCGGTTATACTTGCAGCAGGCAAGGGCAGCAGAATGAATGCAGGGATGAACAAGCAGTTTATCCTGCTGAAGGGCAAGCCGTTACTGGCACATACCCTGGAGTTATTTCAGAACTGCAGGGCAATAGACAGTATAATACTTGTGGCAGGCAGGG
>JAEXXN010000016.1 GCA_023405875.1 Bacillota bacterium
ATATCAAGCAAGCCCTTATTTGTCAGCTCGTCATATGCATAGCCTGTTATTATACATGCAGAGGGGTTGGCATCAATAAATCCTCCTTTTTCATCGATTATAAAAATTCCATCAGGGCTATTCATAAAAAGCTTATCATTAAACCTTTCCTTCGGAAGCTTCTTGCATAACATATGCTACACCTCTTATTCCTGCATTGATATAGTTCATCTGATGTATTGAACGCGCTTAAGCTATTATATCCGGCATGGCGCGAATTCAATGAAACCATGGATACATTATGCAAAATCATGATTCAATTTAAAAAGCCATTTTGCATAACATTTAATTGAACACGCTTAAGCTATTATATCCGGGAACGACGCAAATTCAATGAAGTCAAGGAGATATTTGCGCGAAATGCAATCAGCTTATGTAAAATGTTTCTCGCGAAATATATAGATGTTTATTTTCTACCATATTTCTTAAATTCCTTTAATTAACCTCTGATTTTTTACGTTTTTCGTTCGCAAGGTTCGACATGTTTTTCTATATGCCTCGATTAATTTGCTGCACAACAAAAAACACTTTCTTATGAAGCCCACATTCATAAGAAAGTACACGGTATTGTTCTGCTGTTCCCCGCCCTCGCCAGGCAGCCCTGAGTTGCGGCGGACCGCCTGCACGTCATTGATTTCCAGCGCAGCGGCGCCGCTTTCTTTAATACAACCTGTACAGCCGAAATAATGTAACAACCTGTATGATATGTGCATAATTTATAATAGGGACAAGACAGTTCAAAAATAAATCAAGGAGGCAAAATTAATGGCGAATGACACGGCAGGAAGACAATCAAAAGTAATAGAATCAAAAACTTTGATAGAATGCCCAAGTCACAGTGTGGAGAAAAAAGCTAAAAGCAAGGGGCTGGTAGCCAAAATACCGGTTGTGATAGCCGAGCCAAGAATACAGATCAATGTTGAGTCAACCATAGTATTGGAGAGCCCCGCTTTTGAAATAAAGCGCATAAAGAAAAGCCTGGTCCTGACACAATGTGAGCTGATACCGACAGGTGAAAAGAGATCGGGCAAATTGTTTATCAGCGGCTATGTTACAAAGAACATCGAGTATGCCACCGCATCTGTAATTGCAGCCGGTACCGTAAGCGGGGACATCAGGCATACTACAGTAAATGTACCCTTTACTTTTTTTTCAAAGATATGCTTTGATGAGGAGCCGGAGTTTGATTGCAACAAAAAAGTAATTGAAGTGGATATCCTCGATCCGAACAACATGGGAAGCGATCAATCGCAATATAATTCCGTACAGGCACAGAGATTCAATGAAAGGGTATTCTGTGAGCTGGTAGAAGCATCCTTCCGCGAAAAGGACATAAGGCTTAATCCTGTAGCTGCCGATCCATTGTTCCCAAATGTACTTGTATCCGATACCTATATTGAAAAAATGGTTATTGATATCACATTAAAGGTGCTCCAGCTCCAGCAGGTAGAAATTCCAACGGCTGAAGTAAGAGACAGGGACGAAAAGGATTGCAGGAAAGACAACTGCGAATATAATAACAGGATCTGCGGCTACGACGACTGTAAGGAAGAGTCCGGTACCTTCAGAATAAACTGGTAAGCCTTGTATGAGCTATTAAAATTCTCCTTCTTGGCAACCTTGTCTATAAGCCTGCCAAGAAGGAGAATCCCATTTTCTGCCGTTAAGGCAGATTATATGCTTGATATTAATACGGACTATAATCTGGATGCTATTCCTCATCCTCATCAGGCAGCTCGGCGTTGTGGTAGACGTCCTGTACGTCGTCGTTGTCGTCGAACATGTCCAGCATCTTGTTTATCTTCTTTATATCTTCTTCTGCGGTCACTTCAATGTAATTCTGCGGTACCATTGTAACCTCTGCCGAAGCCATCGGTATTCCTATTGCTTCAAGCTTCTGCCTTACTTCAGAAAAGCTTTCCGCCGAGGTCAATATTTCAAAGGAGTCCTCTTCTGCCGTGAAATCCTCCGCTCCCGCCTCAAGCGCCTGCATCATCAGCTCTTCCTCATCTATTTCCCCGTCTTTTTCAACAATGATGACACCCTTCTTGTCGAACATCCAGCTTACAGCTCCCGAAACTCCCATGCTGCCGCCGTTCTTATCGAAGATATGCCTTACGTCTCCGGCCGTCCTGTTCCTGTTTTCTGTAAGGGTTGATACTATGACAGCCACTCCGCCGGGAGCATAGCCTTCATATACTATTTCTTCATAGTCTACCCCTTCCATTTCCCCCGAGCCCTTCTTAATAGCCCTCTGAATGGTGTCATTAGGCATATTGTTGGACTTTGCCTTGGCTATGACATCGGCAAGCTTCCCGTTTGTGCCGGGATCGGAACCGGCCTTTGCAGCAATGGCCAACTCCTTTCCAAGCTTGGTAAATATTTTACCCCTCATGGCGTCTGCCTTGCCTTTTTTATGTTTAATATTTGCCCATTTTGAATGTCCGGACATATATGAATAACCTCCCTTTTTATGTAAGAATAAACCACGTATATTCTATCATAAAACAATTTTCTGTGCAAATCTTAGATGCCGGGCACCTAAGATATTCTCCGCTAAGCTTTCTTTTCTGAAGGAACAAATTGGGGCACCGGTACTCTCTTGTGCTCGCTTCTCCGGCACATACCTTCAACTTTGCTCTTTACTTGCGCAGGTCCTTCCCCTGTAAGAATATAATTATCCAGCTCAGCATAGGTCATTCCCATTTCATGCTCATCGCACTGGTCCTCCCACAAGCCCGCTGTAGGCGGCTTTGTTATGACTATCTCAGGTACCCCAAGCCTGTATGCCAGTTCAACCACTTCTTTCTTTACAAAGCTTGTCAAAGGCATGAAATCCACTCCTCCATCCCCATACTTTGTAAAATACCCTATGGTAAGCTCGCTTTTGTTTCCTGTGCCTGCAACCAGATAATTATACAGCCCTGCATTATAGTAAACGGTAATCATCCTGAGTCTTGCTTTTATATTTGCTATAGCAAGCCTCGGATCATCTTCTGAAGCTCCCACACAAGCCTTCATCGTATCAAAGGCCTTGTCGAGGACTACAGTTTTTGTCTGCAATCCCAAAGCTTCAGCTACCAGTATTGCGTGCTCCTCATCAATAGGGTTGCTGTAGCAAGGCATTATTATGCCAAGGCAGTCCTCTGGAAAAGCTTTCTTGCAGAGAGCAGCCACAACTGCTGAATCTATTCCTCCGGAAAGTCCGAATACCACACCCTTGGCACCTGCTTCATCCACCGTGCTCTTGATCCACATAACCGCTTCTTCTATTACTTTGTCTACATTTATCATATAAAAAACCTCCATATTTTATTACACTGTAATTTGACTCTTTTATCAGCCGGCATAACAGATTAATTTAACCTTTCGCTGCCTGTATTTCTTATCCTATATATGATAGCATTCTTAAAAATTGATGTAAATAATCAATACCGTCATTATTGCGCTTTTTTGTGCTGTGCTATACCGGCTTTCAATTGTCCTCGGGAATATTTACATGCGATAATAAAAGCCGTATTGCAGAGATTAATAATGAAAATACATCAGGGTATGGTGCGAATTCAATGAAATCAAAAAAATATTTACGCGAAAATTGAATTATAATTGAATTATATATGTAAAAGGTTTTTCGCGGAATATATAGATGGAGCATTTATGAATAAAAAGTCAGGTGTGTTAAAAATTGCATTGCTCGGCCTTGCTGTCGGCCTTGTAAACGGCATTTTCGGTTCAGGGGGAGGAACGGTGCTTGTTCCTTGCCTCGTATTCCTTATGGGCATTGAAGACCACAAGGCCCATGCCACCGCTATATCCATAATACTTCCTTTATCCATAATAAGCTCTTTTGTTTACTTCAGATATAATGTCGTCGACTTTTCCACCACCTTTAAGGTTGTGATCGGATCTGTTCTAGGGGCTCTGACCGGTTCCTGCCTGCTTAACAGGTTTTCTGTAAATGCTCTCAGGAAAATATTCGGTATCTTCATGATAATTGCTGCAATAAGGATGGTGTTCTGATGCTTCTACTTGCTATCGGCTTTGTATCCGGTATCATAAGCGGCATGGGTATAGGCGGAGGTACGCTGCTTATACCGGCTTTGGTTTTCATAGTAGGTACAAAGCAGCAGATTGCGCAGAGTATAAATCTTATAGTATTCATCCCCTCTGCAATAGCTGCACTTATTGTACATACAAAAAAACACAATATTGAGAAGGGCCTGCTTATGAAGCTTGCAATAACCGGCTGTATCGGTGCGGTGGCAGGATCTCTTCTGGCTGTTAATCTGGACTCGGATATATTAAAGAGGATTTTCGGAATATTCCTCTTCGTTATAGGATTTTATGAAATAACCTCCAAAAGTAAAGTCAAAAACACAGCTCCAGGAAAGGAGGGCTGCAAATGAAGCTCGGAAGACTACTGGCAGCATATGCACTGGTCAGAAGCGTTACCGGCTATCGTAAAAGCAGACAAAGCAGCAAAGCCGACAAAAACGAAAAATGTGAAAACTACTTTCGCTGTGATGACCTGGAAAACGATGGGAGAGGAAACTATTGACTCAGAGGGATCTTTTCAGGTTACAGAAAATTTTCTCAAACATTCCTTCATATTGAAGTATGATTATTGAACACAGGATCAATGCTATGCCTGAAAGCTGGACGAGTCCCATGCTTTCACCCAGCACCAGAAAAGACAGCAATATTGTAATCGGCAGCTCTGAGGTTGCTGCTATGCTTGCCTTATCTGCGCCTATAAGGTTGATGCCCTTATAAAGGAAAACGACCGGCAGAATCCCCGAAACCACTGCCAGCTCACAAATATAAAGCAGCAGCTCTGAAGTCATTTCAAACTCAAATCTGAAAAATCCCGGACGAAGCAGCAGTGTTACTGCCAGTGATGAAAGTGTAGTATAGAAGTTTATTACCAGCGGTTCAAATCCCTTCAGCTTCATATCTGCATATACATTGTAGAATGCATATACCGCACTGGACATTATTCCGAACAGCAAGCCTGCCGCCGGGGTCTTTGTTATATCAAGATTGAATACGTTTATAACCATGGTACTTCCCAGAAAAGCTGCAGCCAATGCAAGATTGCTTGTAAAGGTTATTTTTTTTGTCCTGGTTACCATAAAATAAATACTTACTAAAACGGGATGGGTAAACAGGAGCATTGAGGCTATCCCTGCATTCATTCTCTCCAGTGCAAGGTAAAAAAGTATGGTAGTTCCCGCACTCCCGATCATCCCCTGTATCAGGATCACCTTAAGGTTTTTCCTTCCGACATTCAGCTTGTTTATATCGACTGCTGCAAAATATGAAAGTATGAATATCAAAGCTACGGTATTCTGCAGTATAAGCAAATCAAATACATTTATTCCGGTGTTCAGCACTGTCTTTCCTATTACAGCTATCAGAGCAAAAAAGAAAGCTGCCAGTAAAACATAGATATAACCTGTTCTGTTGTTATTCAAAGCGGTACCCCCAATATCAAATCAAATAGTTTGCCAATCTTCCGTAGCTGATGTCGTCTACCTCAGCCTTTATATATATGCCGTTTTCCCTGTACTGCTCTTCAACTACCTCATTGGCACTGCCGTAAATAGTTGATACTATCCCACCCTCGGCATAAGGTATCAGGAG
>JAEXXN010000047.1 GCA_023405875.1 Bacillota bacterium
CCACAAGGGCATGTTGTAGCTATCAGGTCCTTTTCGGCTATTATGCAAATCATTCATATAATTACTCCCACACTTTCATATTGTATCCTCATTTTAGTATTTTCTTTTGCATGTAAAATATGTACTAAATAAGGAAGGAAGCTTGAGGTGGAATTTGAAATAATAGAGCCGGTGCAGTAAAATATGAATATGGTCTGCTTAAAAGCACGCAGGAAGCAGTTTGGATACAGGGAAATACTGAAATAGAACCTGGAGAGGATAAATACATGTTCGATATACTTGGCACAAAGCTGCAGAGCGGGGTTATTGAAAATAAGCGCCGCGGGATTTCTAAGCTCCTGATGGGAAAATCAAAAAATATAAAGAATGAGACTGTTTCGGCACTGTCTTCAGCAGATCTGGATATATTGTTCCGGCTGTATGATGAAGTATTCTTTGAGAATTGGTTCAAAGAGAACTATAAAGGAAAACTGAAGTTTTCTGTTTCCCGCCAGATGACAAAAAGTGCAGGCTTGACCCGCTGCCCCAGAAATATTAATAGTATCAGACCGGAGGAGCTGGTTATTGAAGTCAAAATAGGAATAGACTTTTTCTTCCATTATGGTCTGATCGAAGGAAGCGGAATGGTTGGCGGAATTGAAACCGCCAGCAGCCTTGAGGCGCTGCAGCTTGTATTTGAGCATGAGCTTTGCCACGTTATTGAGTTCATACTTTTTGGAAGGTCCAGCTGCAAGAGAGAGAGCTTCAGAACAATGGCAGGCAATTTATTTGGCCATACTGAAAGCTGCCATAAGCTCCCGACCCATAGACAAATAGCTGCTGAAAAGCTTGGAATAAATATAGGCGATACTGTTTCATTCACTTTTGAAGGTAAAAAATATACGGGAGTCCTTTATAATCTTAAGAAAAGAGCAATCGTCATGGTGAGGGATAAGAACGGTATGCTGGCAGACAAGCAGGGAAGAAGATACTCAAAGTATTATGTCCCTTTAAGCCTGATAGAATTAAATATTTGAATAGGTCAAATAAATATTGCATATATTACTGTAAAGTTATTGACATCAACAATTGAGCATGATAATATATTTGAAATTGAATATTCAATATGACTCTTATCCAGAGTGGTGGAGGGACTGGCCCGATGAAACCCGACAACCGGCATTCTCATTCGAATGCAGCGGTGTCAAATCCTGCAGTACATTGTACTGAGAGATGAGAGAGGCTTGGTATCGTATACAGGATATTTTAAAAACCTCTTTCATCTGAAAGAGGTTTTTTTTATGGTGCATCCGAGGTATTCGGAATATAGTTTGGAGGTAATGGAAATGAGTAAAAGAAAATTGGACAATGCTGTATATGCAAAGGCTTTGGCCGCAGCCCCGAAAAGCACGGCTCACGGACAGCTTGCAGCGGCAAATCAGCGGACAGGAGGAGTGAATGGATATGCCGATTAATATACCCGATGATTTACCTGCAGCAGATATACTGTCTGCTGAAAATATATTCATAATGACAGAGAGCCGCGCAACCCATCAAGACATAAGGCCTCTCCGTATTGCAATCATGAACCTTATGCCCACAAAAATCACTACTGAGACACAGCTGCTGCGCTTGTTGGGCAATTCGCCGCTTCAGGTGGATATTACCCTGCTTCATCCCAATACTCACAATTCAAAGAATACGCCAAGGGAACACCTGGATCGTTTCTACCAGAACTTTGAGGAGATAAAGCATCAGAAATTTGACGGCTTGGTGATTACCGGAGCGCCGGTGGAGAATCTCCCCTTCGAAGAGGTGGATTACTGGCAGGAGCTTACTGAGCTCATGGAGTGGAGCAAGAAGCATGTGTACTCTACCTTCCATATATGCTGGGGAGCACAGGCCGGGTTGTACTACCATTACGGAATTCCAAAGCATGCGCTGAGCGAAAAAATGTTTGGGATTTTTGAGCATTACAAAACCACAGGCAATTCCAAGCTGCTGCGGGGCTTCGACGATGTGTTCAGAGCTCCCCATTCAAGGCACACTGAAGTGGATAGGCAAGCAATTGCAGCAAACCCGGAATTGGAGCTTTTATCGGAATCCGAGGAGGCAGGTGTATATATTGCAGTTTCCAAAAATGGACGGCAGATATTTGTAACAGGACACTCGGAATATGATGCATTGACCTTGAACCAGGAATATGAAAGGGATGTAAAAAGCGGTCTCAGTATAAAAATTCCCCAAAATTATTATATAATGGATGATCCTGCAAAGGGACCCAAGGTTACCTGGCGAAGTCATGCGAACCTGTTGTTTTCAAATTGGCTTAACTACTATGTATATCAGGAAACACCCTATGATGTGGATAAGCTTGATTAAGAATTAAGAAGGCAGGCTGAACTGAGCCGGGTCTTCTTATTTTTTATAATGAGTAGGGAAGTATAAGTTAACCGTTGTGCCGGTTGATAAAAGAGTGTTTTGTGGAGAGGCTCAGAACAACAGGTTAACTCACCTTACGGTATTTCTTTTCATATAAAAAAGGTAAAAATGCAAAATTTGCCGATAATTCTTGGAATAACAGAAATTCACAGCAGAATACCGGGATTTTTGATTGACAAACATAAAATGTGCTGTGTAGAATGAATTAAAGGAACTAATTATTTAGATCTACGGAGGTTATCTTTATATATGAACGGCACATATGATTGCCTTGTCATAGGCTGCGGTTTTGCGGGGGCGGTAGCAGCCCGTGAGCTGGCAGAACGGTCGGGCAGGAAGGTTTTGGTTGTTGATAAACGCAGTCATGTCGGGGGCAATGCCTACGATTACGCTGATGACGACGGCATATTGTTGCATAAATACGGTCCTCATATATTTCATACCAACAGCAGCCGGGTATTTGAGTATCTTTCGCGGTTCACAGAATGGAGAGATTATTCCCATGAGGTCCTTGCGGATGTCCATGGGGCGCTGATACCTGTTCCTTTTAACCTGAATTCCCTCTATATGGTTTATGAAGCAGACAAGGCGAAAGGCCTGGAGAAAAAGCTGGTTTCAGTTTATGGAGCGGGGCGGCGGATGACCATCTCGGAGCTGCTTGCAAGTGAAGACGAGGAAATACATGAATTGGCAGAGTATGTTCACAAAAATATATTCCTATACTATACACAAAAGCAGTGGGGTATCCGGCCTGAAGAAATAGACCCTTCTGTAACTGCCAGAGTGCCTGTATTGATCTCTTACGACAACAGGTATTTTCAGGACAAGTATCAGGGAATTCCGGCCAAAGGCTACACTCCGCTTTTTGAAAAACTGCTGGATTATCCCGGAATCGACCTGCTGCTGGATGTCAATTCCTCTGAAGTCCTCAGGCTGGAAGGAAACGAGGTATTTTTAAACAACAAGCTTTTTACGGGCGAAGTTATATATACCGGTGCGGTGGACGAGCTGTTCGGATGCTGCTACGGCCGTTTGCCCTACAGGACTCTGGACTTTATGCTTGAAACTCATGACAGGACCTTTTATCAGCCTAAGGGTACCGTTAACTACACGGTAGACCAGTTGTTCACACGTATTACAGAGTTCAAGCACCTGACCGGTCAGGATATCCCGGGCAGAACCGTTATTATGAAGGAATATCCCAGAGAATATACAGGCTCTGAGGCTGAGACGCCCTATTATGCAATATTGAATCCCGAGAATACCGCACTTTATGCAAGGTATAAACAGCTTACGGTAAGTTTCGCAAAATTATACCTACTTGGAAGACTTGCAGAATATAAATATTATAATATGGATGCAATAATTGAAGGCGCATTAATTCTGGCGGATAATATAATAAAAAGCAAGAAGGAGAGCGGTTTATGAAGATAATAACCTTTGCGGTTCCATGCTATAATTCGGCTGCTTATATGGAGCATTGTATAGAGACGCTTCTTCCCGGCGGGGAGGATGTAGAAATAATCATAGTTAATGATGGATCAAAGGATGATACGGGAAAAATTGCAGATGATTATGCTTCACGCTATCCGGGCATAGTGAAGGCAATACACCAGGAAAACGGCGGACATGGGGAAGGTGTCAATGCAGGCCTCAGAAATGCCGCAGGCTTATACTACAAGGTCGTGGACTCTGATGACTGGCTCGATGTTCCCGGCTTGCTCCAGGTCATAGCTGTGCTTAAGGAGCTTCATATGAGCAGTACAGCACTTGATATGATGGTATGCAATTATGTCTATGAGCATGCCCTTGACAATGCCAGCCACACCGTAAACTATAAGAACGTATTGCCCCAGAACCGCATCTTCGGTTGGGACGATGTGGGAAGCTTCAAGCCATCCCAGTACCTGCTGATGCATTCGGTGATTTACCGCACAGAGCTTCTCAGGGAGTGCGGGCTTGTGCTTCCCAAGCACACGTTTTACGTGGACAATTTATTTGTTTACAAGCCCCTGCCTTATGTCAGGACTATATATTATATGAATATTGATCTATACCGCTATTTTATCGGCCGCGAAGACCAGTCGGTAAATGAACAGGTTATGCTGAGACGCATAGACCAGCAGCTATATGTCAACAAGCTTATGATTGACTCCAGCGACTCCCTTGAAAAACTGCCAAGCAAACGGCTGACCAATTATATGATGAACTATCTTTCCATGATGATGACAATTTCTTCTGTATTTTTGCAAATAGCAGCTACAAAGGAGGCCCTTGAGAAAAAGTCGGACCTATGGTCATATCTGAAGCAGAGCAACGAAAGGATATATTATAAGCTCAGGTACCGGTTCCTTGGAACAATATCAAATCTTCCCGGCAGGGCTGCAAGGATAATAACAATACGCCTGTACAGGTTGACACGAAAAATATATAAGTTTAATTAGCAGACCAACCTGATGTAAAAGCTTACTTCTTGGGTGCAGGGGGCGCATTTTATGCGCCCCTCTTTGATTTGCATTCTCCTATATTGCAACAATACATCTTGACACAGGATTTGAATTGTGATAAATAAGAAATAGAGGGATTGGCACTCGACTATCAAGAGTGCTAACAACATACAACGGATTTATACATTAGGAGGAGAGATTTACATGGGAAAAAAGCAATTCAAGACAGAATCCAAAAGATTGTTGGACCTTATGGTCAACTCAATTTACACCCACAGGGAAATTTTCCTCAGAGAGCTTATTTCCAATGCCAGCGATGCAATTGACAAGATTTACTATAAAGCATTGACTGATGACTCTTTGAGCTTTGACAAGGAAAACTATTATATCAGGGTAACCTCCGACAAGGACGCCAGAATACTTACTATCTCAGATACAGGTATAGGAATGACAAAGGAAGAACTGGATGATAATCTCGGAGTCATTGCAAAATCAGGCTCTCTGGCATTTAAAAAGGAAGTGGAGCTGAAGGACGGGTATGATATAATAGGACAGTTCGGCGTAGGCTTCTACTCCGCTTTTATGGTGGCGGATAAGGTTACGGTAGTGAGCAGGGCCTTCGGCAGCAGTGAGGCATATAAGTGGGAATCCCAGGGGGCTGACGGCTATACCATTGAACCTTGCGAAAAGGAAACGGCCGGTACTGATGTAATATTGAAAATCAAAGCCGATACTGAGGATGAAAAGTATGATGAGTATCTTGACGAATACAGGCTAAGGGCTATTATCAAGAAATACTCTGATTTTGTAAGATACCCCATAAAGATGGACGTAACCGGAAGAAGGCCTAAGGAAGACAATGAAAAGGAATATGAGGACTATAC
>JAEXXN010000053.1 GCA_023405875.1 Bacillota bacterium
CTTTACTCTTGTCTCTTATTCTACATGCTGCTCCAGCTCTTCCACGAAGTCTCACCGTTAAGCTTCCTTCTTGCCGTACATTTCCCTCGTAATTTTTTATCTGCACCTACACACAAAACACTGCATAAAGTGGTATCGACTTGATCCCGTTCTCAAACCCAAAGTTTTTCGATGAAATACGTATTGAATAAGCTATATCATATTTACTGACAAACTGGTTCAGGCTCTTTGACTTGACATTATCCGAAGACTTAACTTCAACGGGAATGATATTGCCTTCCTTATCCTGAATAATAAAATCCACCTCCGCTTTGCCTTGTGATTCCCAGTAGTATGGGATATATCCGTTGGTAGTCAAAGCAGATGCCACATAATTCTCAGCCAGAGCTCCTTTAAATCCGTCAAAGCTTGATATATCGCTCAGTACTGCATTGGCCGGAATCCCAAACTTTGAACAGAGAAGCCCTGTGTCTGTCATATATACCTTAAAGGAGGAAAACTCGGCATAAGCAGAAAGCGGCAGCTTCCCCTCATTTGTTTTATTGCATTTAATGACCACTCCCGCAGCCCGCAGCCATTCAAGAGGCGTCTCATAATCATAAGCTCTTGCACCGCTCTTTATGACCTTGTATTGAAACTTCCTGTTATCCTTAGCCAGTTGAGCAGGTATACTGTTAAAGGCAGCCATGATCTTAGTAGTCTCATTCGGAACAGCGTATTTTGCCATATCGGCAATATATGAATCATTAATGTTCTTTTGCGAAGCCAGGACAAAATTAAAATCACTTTTATCCAGATATTCAAGCACAACCTGAGGCATGCCCCCTGTAACAAGGTATGTCCTATAGAGCTCCATAAGCGTATCATGGAGCGATAATTTTTCATTGCTTATATACGCAGCTCTAACAAGCTCTGCCGCCTGTTTTTTACCCATTGCCCATAAAAACTCTTCAAAATCCAGAGGGTAAAGTGTCAGCATATCCACCTTGCCCACAGG
Source organism: Bacillota bacterium (assembly GCA_023405875.1). Taxonomy (GTDB): domain Bacteria; phylum Bacillota; class Clostridia; order Lutisporales; family Lutisporaceae; genus BRH-c25. The sequence continues at coordinate 998 of JAEXXN010000053.1, forward strand.
AAAGGAATACTTTTCTCTATTTACAGCAACACCCAACAGGCTCCCGGCAGCAATTATATGGTATTCGGGAGCATTCTCCTTAAAATACTTCAGTGAGGTTAATGCCCTCTCACAAGCTTGTATTTCGTCAAAAACAATAAGTGTGTCTTTCTTCAGGATACTCTGCCCGGATCTCACCGATAATTCCCTTACTATACGCTCAGGATTCAAATCTCTTTCAAATATGTTGATAAGCTCAATGTTATCCTCAAAATTGAAATAAACAGTATTCTTGTAGTATTCTTTGCCGAAAGATAGCGCTGAATATGTCTTCCCTACCTGCCTTGCTCCATATAGTATAAGAGGCTTTCTATCTTTTGATATTTTCCACTCTCTTAATCGTTTTACAATTTTACGTTCCATTTAGTGTCACCCCGTTACACTTATTATACCATGATAGTAACAAATTTATTCCGGCAGGTCAAGAAGCTTTCAAAGATTGGAAAAAAATATGCTCTTTTGTTCTGCGCCTGACACCAAAGTTTTATAAATCATATCAGATCAATACCTATACTCACATTCTCTATCTTTTGCATCATCGCATTTGAATTCACAGTTTACTTTTTTACAGTACCTGCAGCAGATATTTCCTTTGTCAAAACAGGAAAATCTTGAACAGTTCTGAGGTGTTTTGCTAACTGCAAAAGTAACGGGCAAAAAAATATCATCTCTGTCGACCTCCAGAAGCTGTGCGATTCTTGTCGCAATTTTCTCAGGCACCTTACGCTTTCCTTTTTCATACATGTTGTAAGTAGATACCGGAATACCCAGCTTTCTAGCAATATAGGACTGGGTTATCCCCTTTTCATTTCTGATTTCACTTATGCTTTTCTCCACCAGGCCATCCCCCCAATATTTATCATTAGTGTAAATTATATACTCATTATAGTTTTGCTATATGTGAATGTCAAGACGTGTTTTCACATGTTGTGAAATGCATTTATATTGTGCCATTCATATGGTATATTATAGTAAATTCACAAAGCGTGAAAAGAGGGAGTGCAATGACAAGCAACATATTGGGCAATAGAATAGCGAAGCTCCGTAAAAGCAGCAAGCTCACCCAGATAGAATTTTCTAAAATACTGAACATATCAAATACAACTCTATCCCAATATGAGTCCGGAAAAAGAATTCCCAGCGACGACATAAAGCTTAAGATTGCGGATTATTTTGAGGTTTCCCTGGATTACCTCTTTGGAAGAAGCAATATTATGGATACAGCAGAAACCATATTAAAAAATAAAGCCGCTTCTGCCAAGCTCCAGGTCAGCTATGAGAACGGAAGCTTACCTCCCCAGATCGCGGAAGAGATTATCAGGTACAAAGAATATTTGGTACAAAAGTACAAAGGTGTTAAAGACGAGTAAATTTACCGGCTTACTGCCTGCAGCCCCCATCAATGGCCAAAATGCTGCAAAGTATTATCTTGTGTCATAAATAATGAAGGATAAGCTATTTGCCTATCCTTCATCAATTTTATACTATACCCGGCTGCAGAATATATCCCTCCGGCCTTGGCTCCCGGGACACCTATTGCTGCGGCAATACGGCAGGTACTGAAGAAATCCAGTTCTTTTCCTTTTGTAGCTTTAATAATGAACTGAATATCTCATTATCATCTTTCAACAGCTCATATATCAAATCTCTTATTTCCGGATTAGTTGAATTTCTCAGAGCTTCTGTTTCAAGACCCAGTATCCCTCTTATAATTTCTTTCAAAGCATTGGAAATTTCTTCATCATTCAATATAGAGGACGATACAATAAAGGGAGACTTATCTTTCAGTTTTCTTTCCCAGTTTGGCTCTGAAGGATAAGCGAAGCCTTTTTCTTTAAAAACCTTCTGTATCTTTGCTATTTCCTTTTGAACTATATTTATCGTTGAATTTATAAACTTATGCAAATCCTTATCCTTTACTTGTTTTAAAAATATTATATATATAGGGATCCTGGCTATTTTATTAGAAGCGATATCCCATAATCCAAGTGCCCCGCCTGTTGAAAGGCTGTGTTCAGGCAGTCCGCTTTTATCAAAAAGAATATTTGTTAAATTCATATATGCTTTCCTTTCATTTCATCGTGATTTGCCCTGGTACCAGGCATAGTTCAGAGTTTAAAAGCTACTGAGGCAGTAAATCAGGGGGAAAGTCCTTCCAGTTCTTCTTCCTTTGCAGTGCAAGGACTGCACTGTAGACTTTGTTGTCATCATCCAATATATTGACTAATACATCTTTGATATCTTCATCAGATGAACTCCTTATGGCCTCTGCTTCTAAAGACAATGTAAGCCTTATAATTTCTCTTAAGCTCATTATTATTTCCTCATCATCAATTATCACGCTTGATATAACGAATGGAGAGTCATCCTTGACCTTTCTCTCCCAGTTCTGTTCCGTTGGAAAATCATATCCCTTACTCTTCAATACCTTTTGGATACGGTTTATATGTCTGGATAATATGAAGTCTATACCATTTTTAACGAGATCTTTCAGCTCTCTGTCTTTTGCCTGCCTGTAATATATTGAAAGCGTCGATAGGCCTATTATTTTATTTCGGGCTACATTCCATAGTCCAAGCATATCCCCTAAACTAAGATTGTCTGAATCTGCATTTTTATTAAAAACAGCATGTACAAAGCCCATGGATTTATCCTCCTATTATAGTTCATAATTTTAGTATTGCGCTAAACAACATATTTATTACATACGTTTTTGATTGTAGCAGTGAACTAAAATAAGGACAGGCCGCTTGCCTATCCTTATGCTAATAATAAGTTTATAATCCGCACTTACTAAAGCTGTACCTGGCTCATAACTCCGCATGACACCGGCTGATACCTGTCTTATGCTTTATCTGACGGTCTTTGAAGGAGCTATGCCCTTTTTCAGGTAATACACCATGCTCACGAGGAAAGAAACGGCAGGCATGATCATAATCAATACAATAAAATTGCTTCTGAGCTCAGGAACAACTGCAAAGGCCCAACCCAAAGCAAAATTAGCCAAAAGCCATATGATGCCCGCAATTATATTACGGCTGATAAAAGCATCCATACTATAATTGATTGCACCTGCTACCGTTTGTGCAAGAGAACCGACAATGGGAGTAAATCTGGCAAATATGACGGCTGTGAGTCCTACTTCATCGTATAATGCTTTGGTTCTCTCTATATGAGCTTCCTTGATGATCCTTAACCTGTTGGTCGTGATGATTTTATCCCTTATAAGCTTTCCAATGTAATAGCTGGTAATATCGCCCAGAACAATGGCCGCCGTCAGGGTCAGCAAAGCTGCAACAGGGTTTATAAGCCCTGCAATTGAAAGCGAGGTTACAAGAAATATAAGAGAAACGCTGGGTAAAAAGGGTGCCGCAGGTACAAAGGCAGCTCCTGTATAAAGAATAAGGAACATTACTGCATAAGCCCAATTACCCCCGTATATAACAATTTTTTCTATAATATAATTTAACCTTGTTATAATTTCCGTCAAGTAAATAAAATATTCCATCATATTGCTCCTTGCAGCCTGCAGAAGCTTGCAGGCATTAAGATGATTATCGCACTACAATTTAATCTCTGTACTATAGTATTCCCTCAAGGAAAGGCTTTCACTGCTGGTACATATTATGCCGGCCTGCCTATAAACGGCATAAAAATATATCATATATTTTTATACGTACCTATTACTTTTAATACTTCAAGGCTGCCGCCGCCTGATACAATTCGAAAGCATTAGGGACGGTTCTTTTTGCTTTTTTTGTTTTTTCATGGTAATTTTGCATCTCCGATACAAAGACGATCTGACGACAAAACAGCGATATGCTGCCCTCTGCGGAAGCATATCGCTGTTTTGTTGGAGATTTCAGTTGTTTCCCGTCTGCTGCATCAGCCTGACAAACCGGCCTTTATTTTTCATCCTCCAAAAGAGTGACCATGATTACAGGATCGACTATTCTTCTGGGATAACTCTCTTGAACCGCACCGGTATAAGTAACGGAAATAGTGTCTCCTGGCTGTAGATCCGCCCGGGTGATTTCTGTATATCTCCATTCCAGCTTTGTTTTGCTGTCAACGCTAAAATAGACTTCACCTCGATTATTTATATCATTGACATCCAAACCATTTACCAAGAAGTTATTTCCATCAATATCCTTAATAGTTGCATAAAATGTAGTGCCTACTATCGGGTCAGCAGTATTCCGTCCAAGCCAAAATCCTCCGATTGCAACTGCACCTAATAGTATTAAATAACATATAATTAAAATATTTTTTTTCACTATACACACCTCTTTTCAATTTGTCGATTAGATTATAGCATAGGCACCTCAGTCCCTCAACTTATTTCCGTTTCTTCCGGCCCCCAACTCTTACCTTTACTCGGAAAACTATAGAGGTATCGGAAATTTTCACTCCGATACCTCTATAGTTTATAGCTTGAGACTCTTCAAGCGATTTTCTACAACTTCTATTTAATATTATTTTTCTTGCAGCTATTAACAAGCGTTTTGAATATTTCCTGCTGTTTTGCGTCGTCAAGCAGCTCTTCCGGATGCCATTGCACACCGATTATGAACTTATCTTTCTGACAATTTTCCATTGCTTCTATGACATTATCCTCTGATAAAGCAGTTACTTCAAGTCCGTCACCTATATTTTTAACCGCCTGGTGATGGAATGAGTTGACACCGATTTCCGTATTCCCTAATATTCCGGATAAAACAGATGCTTTGCACGGTGTGACAGTATGCGTTTCATAGCTTCTGGGGTACATATTCAGAAGGTGGCAGCTAAAGCCGTCAGACTCCAGATCCTGGTATAAGCTGCCTCCATATGCAATATTCAAAATCTGCATTCCGCGGCATATTCCCAATACCGGTATATTCCTGCGTTTAACAATGTGCTTTACGATCTCGATTTCCTGCTTATCCCGGAGGGGTGTTGTTGCCTTTAGCTTTCCGGAGGGTCTCTGCCCATACATGATTGACGACACATCTGCACCTCCGGACAGAACAATTCCATCAAGGGCTTCAAGTAAAGGTATTATGTTCTCGATATTATTGTACAAGGGAATAATAACAGGTACTCCCCCTGCATTTTCTACGGCTTTTACATAGGCATTGGAAAGCTGGTTGAACTCCTGCGGCATATGCGCTGTAGAAACGGAAGATAATGAGCTTCCGGAAACTATACCATAGCTGCAAGTAATCCCTATCAATGGTTTCATAAATAATTCTCCATACTTTGATATTTTATACCTTTGGCCCCATTACAGATTTTCTGCATAATGACATGCTGAAAAATGATTATCTCCCATTGTCCTGAGCTGAGGGATTTCTTTGAAGCATTTTTCCGCTGCGTAGTTGCATCTTGCCGCGAAACGGCATTCAGGGCCGGGATTGATAGGTGATGTTATTTCACCTTTAAGGATAATTCTTTTTTTCTTTGCGTCCAGGTCATGGCTGGGTATAGCAGAAAGCAGCGCTTTTGTGTACGGATGGAACTGCTTTTCGAACAGCTTTTCGGTGGGACACTTTTCAACTACTACACCAAGATACATTACGATTATTTCGTCGGATATATGTCTTACGACGGAAAGATTATGAGTAATAAACATATATGCAATTTTCTTTTCCTCCTGCAGGTCCTGCATTAAGTTAAGTATCTGTGCCTGAATGGAAACATCAAGGGCCGAAACCGGTTCATCACAAACAATAAATTTGGGGTTTAATGCCAGGGCTCTTGCAATTCCTATCCTTTGACGGCGTCCCCCATCCAGTTCATGGGGGTAGGAGTTGTACAGCCTTGGAGCCAAACCGACAATTTCCATAAGACGGTCAATTTCTTCTTCGATTTCTTTTTTGCCGGATTTAATTTTGTGCGTGACAAGAGGCTCGCGGATAATTTCACTTACAGTCATTCTGGGGTTTAATGAGGAAAATGGGTCCTGAAATATCATTTGCATATCTTTTCTGGTGTTTTTCAAAAGCTCGCCTTTAGCGGCAGTAATATCTTTACCCTGAAATATTATTTTACCGTCTGTAGCAGGAAGAAGGTTGATTACTGCTCTTCCCAAAGTCGATTTGCCACAACCGGATTCACCTACAATACCGACTGTCTTTCCCTCTTCAACCTCGAAATAAACACCATCTACCGCATGAAGAATACCTTTGGGAGTTTTAAAGTATTTTTTTATATTTTCTACTTTCAACAGTTCAGACATTGTTTCCTCTCTCTTTCTGCTTTTGAGCGCATAAATAGCACTTTGCAAAATGATTTTCATTAATGCAAATGTCTTCCGGCGAAAGCTCTTCGCAGCAATCAAGCTTATAATTACATCTGGGATTGAATCGGCAACCGGAAGGTAAGTTTGTGGGGTCCGGCATTAATCCGGGTATGTACTGTAACCTCTTCAATTTCTTTCCATCAACCGAAGGAATAGCCGCAAACAGTCCTTTTGTATACGGGTGGGCAGGATGCCTGAAAACTTCTTCTATTGTACCGAATTCCACAACTTCACCTGCGTAAACAATAGCAACTTTGTCGCAAATTTCGGCTACGACACCCAAGTCGTGAGTTATCAGCAGCATTGAAGTATTAAAATCCTCCTTCAGCTTAAGGATCAGCTCCAGGATCTGTGCTTGTATAGTTACATCCAGTGCGGTTGTAGGTTCGTCGGCTATAAGCATCTGTGGATTACAGGCAAGGGCAATTGCAATTACCACTCTTTGCTTCATACCTCCGGAAAACTGGTGAGGATATTCGTTTAAGCGCTCTTCCGGTATTCCGACCATTTTAAGCATTTTACCCGCCTGTATTCCGGCTTCTGCTCGGCTTACTTTTTGGTGGAGCCTGACAACCTCAGCTATTTGTTCACCTACGGGTATTACAGGGTTAAGTGCGGTCATAGGGTCTTGAAATATCATTGATATTTTATTTCCTCTTATTCTCTGCATCTCATGCTCGCTTTTTTTCAAAAGGTCCTCGTTATCAAAAATTATTTCACCCTTTTCAATTTTCCCGGGCGGGTCAGGAATCAGGCGTAAAATTGCTTTTGCAGTTGTGGTCTTCCCGGCGCCTGTTTCTCCGACCAAACCGACGGTTTCGCCTTTCTTTACTGCAATATTTATTCCGTTTACAGCCTTTACTGTTCCGTTGTCAGCATTATAACTGACAACCAGATCCTTTATGTTTAATAATATATCTTCCACTTACATCACCTATCTCTTCAATCTTGGGTCTAATGCGTCTCTCAATCCGTCTCCGAATAAATTCAATGAGAATATGGCAAGCATAATGGTTACTCCCGGGAATGTAACGACGTGCCAATAATCGCGGATATAGGCCCTGCCCGCCGAAAGCATTGCACCCCATTCAGGCGTCGGGGGTTGTATCCCAAGTCCGATAAAGCTTAAAGCTGCCGCGGACAGTATGGCACTGGCCACACCTATTGTTGCCTGAACGATAAGAGGCGCCATAGCATTCGGTATTATATGCTTCAGTATGATTTTATGATCTTTGACACCGATACACCTTGCCGCTTCAATAAATTCCTGTTCTTTTACCGTTAACACAGATGCACGGACAACCCTGGCATAGTTAGGAATTGTACCGACCCCAACGGCGATCATAGCATTTGTGAGTCCGGGACCCAAAGCAGCCGCTATTGATATTGCAAGAAGAGTGCTTGGTATAGCGAGTAAAATGTCGATAAAACGCATGACGACATTATCGGTAACTCCTCCATAATAGGCAGCAACGGAACCCAAGGTTCCGCCGATCAATACGCCTATACCTACGGCTATAAAACCAACCTGCAGAGAAATTCTGGAACCATATACTATTCTGCTGAAAATATCCCGTCCGAAATTATCAGTTCCCATTAAATGCTGCCAGCTGGGTAACAGGTTTGCCATTTTCAAGTTTTGTTCATCATAGCTGTAAGGGGCGATAAAAGGTGCAAAAATAGCCATTGTAATAAGCAGTAATATAACCGACAACCCAAACATGGCTGCTTTGTTTCTTGTTAATCTTGTGCATATTTCTTTTATCTGGCTTTTTTTGCGTTTCTTCAAATTTTCAGTTATCCCAATGGGCTTAATATATATGTTACTCATTGTATACCTCTTTGTTCTTCTTTGATCTTTTAAAACTATATTGAGATTTAATTCTTGGGTCGGCATATGCATATAAAACATCGACAAAAAGGTTAATAAGGCTAAAGGCTATGGCAATAAAAAGTACGCCTCCCTGTACTACCGGGTAATCTCTTGCTTTAATGGCGTCTACCATAAGCTTGCCAAGACCGGGTATCGAAAATATCGATTCGGTCAGGATCGCACCCCCAAGACCTCTGCCCAACTGAAGGCCGATAACGGTTATAATAGGTATAAGCGCATTCTTTAATGCATGCTTCATTATGACTACGTTTTCTTTATTCCCTTTGGCTCTTGCAGTAGTTATATAGTCTTGCCTTATAACCTCCAGCATACTTGAACGGGTCATTCTAGTAATGGTTGCCGCCATACCTGTACCTATAGTTACGACCGGCAATATCCAGTATATAGGGCCGTAAAAGCCTGATGCAGGCAGCCATGCAAGATTAACGGCAAATATAATGATCAGTACCAGACCCTGCCAGAAGTTCGGCATAGAAACGCCGATCAGCGCCAATACCATTGCAAGATTATCGAAAATCGAATATTGCCGCGTTGCCGATATTATACCGGTGGGAATACCTATAAGTGTCGCTAAAATTACACTCAGGACAGCCAGCAGCATAGTTGTAGGCCACCTGTCCAGAATTTCTGCAGTTACACTTCTCTGTGTAGTATAAGAAGTGCCCAGATCTCCCTTTGTAACAATATTTTTTATATATCTTCCATATTGTTGGACGAAGGAATCGTTCAGGCCCATCTCTTCCCTTAATTCCTGAACCGCTTCTTCCGAGGCGGTATCACCCAGAATTATTCTTGCAGGGTCGCCGGGGGCAATATAAACCATACAAAATACCACAAGTGAAACGCCGATCAGAACAGGAAGCATCATCAGTATACGATTTAGGATATATCTATACATTTTAATCTCCTATACAATTAGTTTCTGCGGATGATTTCTTCTACAACCTTTTCAAAATAATCCAAAGCGATATCGGTCATCAATTTGCCCATTTCATAACTGGAGCGTGTTGCGTCCCCCAATGCTCCATTTTCCGATACGTCTTTTTTCCAGTCCCATGCGGCATTACCGTCAACAAATATTTTTTTGAAATATGCGCTTTCTTCGTGCAGCTCACCTGACTGCAGGTTATCGCTTACGTCCCACGGAGCCAGGTACATACATTGAGAGGTTTCTACCTCACATGCATGTCCGATAATTTTAGGTATGCCGTATTTTTCTTCAAGAGCTTCCCTGGCTATATTTGTACCCATTCCGGACCAATAAGCATCAATATTGTGTTCGTACTTAAGTGTTTGTATTGCTGCATCAAGGGCGACTCTATTGCCCCCATGGCCGTTTACAAATAAAATTATATTTATGCCGTGCTTACTGACGGCAACGCCTATATCTACAAGTATGTCAATCATTGTTTTGACCTTTAAAGTTACTGTTCCGGGAAAGCCCATGTGATGATAGCTTATTCCGTATGCTACCGGGGGCAAAATCAATGCTTTTCCTCCTATTCTGTCCCCCAGTAATTTGCAAAACTCATTTGCACGGTCGGTATCGGTGGCAAAGGTTGTATTGGGACCGTGCTGCTCACACGAACCTATCGGAACAATGGCCAGCTTTATATTTTTCAAATTGCTTTTTACTTCAGGCCATATCATTTCACTGGCTAATAATCTGCTCATATCTGTTCTCCGTTTCTTATTGTGAATTCAAACGGAAATAATCAATAGTTGTTGGATTGCTCTATAGAGTATTTCCATTTTAATTAGGTTAACTCGTTGTGCCGGTTGATAAAAGAGTGTTTTGTGAAGAGGCTTAGAGTTTGTTAGT
>JAEXXN010000085.1 GCA_023405875.1 Bacillota bacterium
CCGCGAAAAGACCGCTGGGCGAAGTGCCGCCGGGGGCTGCCCCGGTGCATGGCGGTGAGGGTATACCGGCCATTGAGCTGGAAGAGGTATGGTTCCGGTATGAAAAGCAGGGGGCGGATGTGGTAAAGGGACTTTCAGCCAGGGTGTATCCCGGTGAATTCTGTGCTCTGTTGGGAGGAAACGGCACCGGAAAGACTACCGCGCTTTCACTTGTTACGGGGGTAAACAGGCCTTACCGCGGGAGTGTAAGGATAAAAGGCCGGGAGCTGTCAACGCTGGGAAGTAGGCAGCTTTTCCACCGCATGCTTGGTGTCCTTCCCCAAAACCCCCAGGCTATTTTTGTAAAAAAGACCCTGGAGGAGGACCTGCTTGAAATGCTTCATGAGCAGAAGCTGACCCCTCTTGAAAAAAAAGAAAGGATACGGCGGATATCAAGGCTCTGCCGCCTGGACAACCTGCTTTCGGTGCACCCTTATGACCTGTCGGGAGGAGAGCAGCAGCGGGCGGCCCTGGCAAAAACTCTGCTGCTTGAGCCTGAGATACTGCTTTTGGATGAGCCTACCAAAGGATTGGATGCCGGATTCAAGCAGGAGCTTGCCCACATACTGCAAAAGCTCCTGAAAGCTGGTGTTGCAATACTCATGGTAAGCCATGATATTGAATTTTGCGCCAAATATGCACACCGCTGCGCCATGTTTTTTGACGGCAATATAGTAAGCTGGGACACTCCGAGGCGTTTCTTTTCAGGCAACAGCTTCTATACCACCGCGGCCAACCGTATGGCACGGCACAGGCTTCCGTATGCAGTAACCGCGGAGGATGTAGTTGCAGCCTGTGGAGGGGATGTAAGCCTTTTTGAGGCAAAGCCCCGGGAGGAAAAGGATCCGGCGGTGTATAGGGAATCGGATTTAGAGCAAGATGAGACAGAACAGGCGGACAAGAAAAAGGACTGCAAGCTGTCTGGGGCACAGAAGCTCAGGACGGTCCTTGCTGCCCTTGTATTTTTTGCGGCAGGTGCTTTTGCCGCAGCAAATACAGGGGGCTTGCCCGCTGTTGTGAACGGAGGAGATATGTATCCCGGGGCTGTGGCAGACCCGGTGAAGATATGGAGCTATGCTTTTGCGGTTATTATGCTGGCGTCAGGGGCTTTGCTTCTTTACAGGGCCTTTTACGGAAAAAGGACAGTTGAGGGAGAAGAGCAGGTTGTGCCAGGAGACAGGAAGCTTTCAAGGCGGACTCTTGCAGCTATGGGTATGATACTGCTTGCCATACCCCTTACCATTTATGTCGGGGTGTACTATCTGGGAGACAGAAAATATTATTTCATAAGCATGCTTATAATACTTGAGACTATGCTGCCTTTTGCAATGGTATTTGAGAGCCGTAAGCCTCAAACCAGAGAGCTTATCGTGGTCGCAGTGCTTTGCGCCCTTGGGGTGGCGGGGAGAGCCGCTTTTTTCATGCTGCCCCAGTTTAAGCCTGTAGTGGCTGTCGTCATCATAGCGGGAGTGGCCTTCGGGGGGGAAACGGGTTTCCTGGTAGGAGCAATCACAGGCTTTGTATCCAATATGTTCTTCGGGCAGGGACCATGGACACCGTGGCAGATGTTTGCCTTCGGAATAATAGGCTTTCTGGCAGGGATCCTGTTCCGGAAGGGTATACTGCGGCGCAGCACGGCGGCGCTGTGCTGCTTTGGAGGACTGTCCGCCTTTCTTATTTACGGAGGTATAATGAATCCTGCGTCTGTGATTATGTTCCAGAGCCGCCCGACAAAAGAAATGTTTTACCTTTCATATCTCCAGGGTATCCCTTTTGATATCGTCCATGCCGTTGCTACAATAACCTTCCTGTTTTTTGCGGCAGGGCCCATGCTGGAAAAGCTGGACCGAATAAAGGCGAAATACGGGCTGGTTGAGGACAGGGATAACCCCTGACAGCGGCATTGTCCGGCAACGGCACAAAGCAAAATAAGCGTGCTGGAGGCTTGCAGCGTCCATGTGGTACAATCCATCGCAGAGCTTGTTCCAAAGCTGGAATCTGTGCTGTATTGAGGACTGTAAATTTACCGCCGGTTGTTTTATAATTCATATATAGGTATAATATTGCAGGCAGCTTAAAGGGAATGTATTTCCGATTATATTATCCAATAGATTATTTAAAGGGGGAATCCAAATGGAATACATTGAGACGGGAATCCAAGGCTTCAGGCTTCGTTTTGCTGAAAAGGGCGATACTGCACTTATTCTCAGATTCATCAGGGAATTAGCCCTTTATGAAAATGAATTGGACCAGGTGGAAGCAACGGAAGAGATATTGAGTGATTCTTTATTTGACCGTAAGGGAGCCGAGGTCGTAATTGGAGAATATAACAGCGAGCCGGTTGGCTTTGCATTGTTTTTTACGAGCTTTTCCACCTTTCTAGGTAAACCGGGAATCAATCTGGTTGATTTATATATCGTGCCCGGGATGAGAGAAAGAGGCTTCGGAAAGAAAATGCTGTCGTACCTGGCCAAGCTGACGGTGGAAAGAGGCTGCGGAAGGCTGGAGTGGTGGTGCCACGACTGGAATGCTCCGGCGATCAAGCTGTACAGAAGATGGGGAGCATTCCCAATAGATAATATCAGGGTATACCGGCTGTGCGAAAATGCGCTGGTTGAGTTTTCGGGGAAGTTCTGAAGAGCTTTCGATCCCGGTGCAAGCCTTTTATAATAGTTGTATTAGTAGGAAAATGCGTCACAGAAAAGCGGAACGGTTTAGAACCGTTCCCTACGTATGCTTCATTTCTATAGGTGGATTTTGAGGTTACAAGCTAAGAATAGTAGGCTTTGGAATGTAGGTGAAATGTTATACGGCAGCTTGCGGAGAAACCATAGAACTTCTTAGGGTCATTACGGAATAGCAGCAGCAACTGTTTGAGGGTCGCGAGTTTTGCTGCTGCCCGTAATGAGCTTAGTAGTTCTGGTTTCGGAGCTTCGCTGCGGTATAATATTTCACTTGCACTCCTATGCCTATTCTAACTTCAGGTATGTCGCATTCTTCTTGTTATATGACCAAATGAAGTAAAACAGCCGATTTACATACAGCAAGGGTTGCTATATAATAGGGTTAACAGTTTCAGGACACCGGAGCAAAGCTCGGGAGAAATATTTGAAGCTTGATATGAGGAATACTAAGAGGTATAAGGAGGGTAACGGATGGAAGACAATAGCAGGATAGTTATAGAGGACAGGGACAAATTTTACAAGATAATGCTTGTCAGGCTGGAGGGCTTGATTTCAAGCGAATCCGACTGGCTTGCCAATGTATCCAACGCCGCAGCTTTGCTGTATGCAAATCTGGAGAATATCAACTGGTCGGGCTTTTATTTTATGAAACAGGATGAGCTTGTACTGGGGCCCTTCCAGGGAAAGATCGCCTGCACAAGGATAAAACCCGGTAAAGGGGTATGCGGTACAGCCGTGTCTGAGATGAAGACACAGCTGGTGTCTGATGTGCATTTGTTCCCAGGACATATTGCCTGTGACTGTGCATCCAATTCTGAAATAGTAGTGCCCATAATCAAGGATGGAACGGTATATGGCGTGCTGGATGTAGACAGTCCGGTAAAAAACAGGTTTGACCAGCTGGATGCCAAATACCTTCAGCTTTTTGTAGATAAGCTGAACAAATACATAGACTGGACACAGATACGCTAGGAGGAAAATATGGACAGGACAAAAGCGTTGGAAATACTCACACAGCACTTGACGACAGAACATCTGGTCAAGCATTCCTATGCGGTGGAAAGCGTGATGAGGGCCCTGGCCAGGAGGCTTGAGCCGGAAAGGGAAGAGCTGTGGGCAATGACCGGTCTGCTGCATGATCTGGATGCGGACATCATTGACTACAGGACTTATCCTGAGCAGCACGGCCCCAAGACTGTAGAGCTGTTGAAGGAGGCGGGCTTGGGAAACGAAGAGATGTACCACTCCATATGCGCCCATAATGAG
>JAEXXN010000130.1 GCA_023405875.1 Bacillota bacterium
CTACCATGAGTATTACCACGATCGAACCATAGCCGAAATTGGTTTGCTGGAACATCGTTTTGTAGGCATATATGGACATTGTCTCTGTTGAACCTCCGGGTCCGCCTCCTGTAAGCACATAGATAAGATCAAACACCCTGAAGGCATCCAGTGTCCTCATCAGAAGCGCTACCAGTATTGAAGGCTTCAGAAGCGGAAGGGTTATTTTAAAGAAGGTATTGAATATTCCCGACCCGTCGACCTTGGCACTTTCATATACCGTTCCGGGGATCGTCTGGAAGCCTGCCAGTATCAGCAGCGCCATATAAGGAGTGGTTTTCCATACGTCGGCAATTATTGCCGAGGCCATAGCGCCGCCGCCTGAAAGCAGGAGGTCCTTTGAGTCCTTTACCATATTAAGGCTCTGGAGTATATGTGCCACTATGCCGCTGCTTCCATCGTACAAATAGCTCCACATGAGGGCGGCAACGGTAGTCGGGATTGCCCAGGGTATCAGAGAAACGGCACGGATAACCCCCTGACCTCTCATGGCCTTGTTCATAATGATCGCCAAGCCCAATCCAAGGATAAATTCTATAGCCACAGAAATTACGGTGAATACCAGGGTGTGTGAAAGGGCCGCCCTCACTCTATCATCCTTAAATGCGTTCAGATAACCCTTAATGCCTATGAAGTTTGACTGGACAAAGCACTTTTTTGTATCCTCCATAACCAGCCTCAGGTTTTCCTTGTCGGGAAAATCATAATTATTTATGAAAAAGTCCGTATCTGCTATAAGCTTGTCGTAGCTGGTCCTGACCTGGCTTTTCAGGCTCCCTTCCAGCTCAATAAAGCCTGACTGGCCGGAAAGAAGCTCTTTAAAGCTATTGACATTATTGATCGCTTCATCCACTTTCCCCTGCACATCCTCAGGAAAGCTGAGCCTGTTCATGTCTATAAACATAATTACATAATCCGAATTTTCCATAAAAAGATCGACATTGAACTTTTCTTCTGTGGAAAGCTTGGATTTCTGCTGGTCGTTCAACTGGTAGTCAAAAACTGAATAGGTGATTACCTTGTATATAGGCCAAAGTGAGAAAAAAGCTATTAGTATTATTGCGGGCAGTATAAAGAGAAACTCCTTGAACCCCATTCTTTTCATCCGACCACTCCCCCGAAAAAGATTGATAAGCAAATTGGGCTCAGTATTACTTGAGCCCAATTGCATTACTACTTAATATTTATCTTCCTTGCACTCTTACTTTAGGGCGTTATTCAGATTTGTAACTGTTGTATTCAGGTCCTGCCCGCCGGATAAGAATTTATGAACATTGACCATTATAGTATCTGAGGTTTTTGAATACTGAGCTGAAACCGGTCTTGATATTGTCTTCATAACTGCATTCTTGAAGCCCTGGAAACCGAGCAGCGGATTTGCCTTCAAAACTTCAGGGTCGGTCAGCAGTGCATTGTAGCCGGGTATATGGGCGCCCTTTGTGGACATTATGAACTGCCCTTCTTTTCCTGCTGCAAACTTCATAAACTCAAATGCTCCGTCCAGATTCTGCGATTTCTTGTTTATACCCAGCAGCCAGCCTCCTACCGTGCTTCCATTTGGAAGGGGAGCTATACCTACCTGTGAAGGCTTAACCGACGCAGTCAGCATTGCATACTGATACGGCCAGTTTCTTGAGAATACCGATTTGCCGTTGATGAAGGAATTATGGGTCTCAGCTTCTGTGTAGCTCAGTATATTCTTCGGTACAAAATCTGAGGTTGTGAACTCTTTCATCCTGGTCAGTCCGTCCTGTGTATATTGGAAAGCCTTTGTAAATTCCGTTACGTTGCAGGTGAGTCCTTCATACTGCTTTGACTGATAAACAAAGCCGTCTGTTGTTCCGCCCTTTCCCTTATAGGCCTTGGCCATCTTTGCCAGATCGGCATATGTATATTTCCCTGAAACAAGCTTTTCTGCATCAGCCTTGCTTACTATGTCAGAACGGAAATAAAGGAGTCCCAGGTCAGGGAACAATGGAAGAGCGTACTGTTTGCCCATGTAATTTCCTGCTGCCAGTGAGCCTGCATTGAATAAAGGCTTTGTCAGCTGTGCTTTATACATGAACAGGTCTAGAGGACTCAGATACCCTGCTCCTGCAAATTCACCCGCCCAAACAACGTCCATGGAGATTACGTCATACTCACTGGAGCCTGATGATAAGGAAGTCATAAGCTGGTCATGCATCTGTCCCGAGTCGTTGGTCATCTGTACCCATTGTACGGTATATTTGCTCTGGGATCTGTTGAAGGTATCAATAAGTTCCTGTGTTGCCGGTGTTGTGTCTGCCTGTGTAGCCCACTTCAAAACAACTCTGGTATCGGCGCTGACACCTGCGCCGAAGCTGAAGACAGTCATAAAAACCATAACAGTGGCAATTAATAATGATAGTTTTCTTTTCATTTATTTCCCTCCCGTATTGTTTTCCTTAACTATATTTTAGAATACTCTGAATATTAAATATACCAATATATTAACATTTATGTTAAAATATTAATATAGTGCCTGTATAGAACGCGCTTAAGATATTTCACCAGGGTATAGCGTGAATTCTATAAAATCAAGTAAATATTTAGTATTGAATAACTCAGGAGGCCTGCTATATGAAATCACTCAACAGTATCAGGGAAAAACTCCGGACCTTCAATCAGGTGACCCTTATACCTGTCAGGCTTATTGAAAATTATCAAAGCGTATATTCCTTCCCGGAGAATACCGTCTGCATAAACAGCCTTATCAAGGATTCCTACAGTACAGAAGACCTGCTCACAATATACAATACCGGATACTACAGCAAAACCAAGCCTTTTTATCATATGAGCAATTATGATGAATGCTTTATCATCCTGGGTATTGCAGAAAATTTGCAGGTCATCGCCGGCCCGGTGTTGAGCGTCAAGCTCCACGAAGGTGCAATCAACAATATTATCAGGCTTAACAAGCTGCCGATAAAAATCAAGGGCAAGCTCATGAATTACTTTGACAACCTGCCTGTATTGGACTCCAACAGGTATTACTACTGCGGAAAGCTGCTGGAGCTTCTGTTTGGCGGCACAGCTCCCAAGGACCCTGGGGAGGACTATTCCAAAGAGGGTATCCCCATCTTTGACGACTACTTCTCAGAAATGATAAAGAACAGGGAGGCTTTATTTCACCATCCCCCATATTTCCTTGAACAGGAGCTATTATCAAAGATAAAATCCGGCAATTTGAAGGAAACCATGGCCGCACTGCATGAAAT